>JAZSKG010000163.1:0-2007 GCA_045534735.1 Candidatus Stercoripulliclostridium sp. | reverse complement strand
TTCCGTTCGACTTGCATGTGTTAGGCATGCCGCCAGCGTTCGTCCTGAGCCAGGATCAAACTCTTTAGTTCAATCTTAGCTTAAAACTTCTCTTTTACTAGCGTAAAATTTTGAAGCATTTAATTCTCAAAAAAATTAACCATCATCTCTTACGATGACTTTGTGTGTTTTGTGTTTTTAACACTTAATTCTCGCTTCTTACTGTCTGTTCAATTTTCAAGGTACATTTAAACTGCCCATCGCGGACAGCCTTTATATAATAATACATTAAAAAACTATTGTCAAACAATTTTTTTAACTTTTTTAAAATTTTTTAATTTATTTTTGGCTGGCCCGAATGGCATCTTTCCACATTATAAACGCGCACGCGCAAAAAAGCAAGGTTTTTACTAAATTTGTTATTATAAATTTATTCTTTTTATTATTATGATGTAATATATTTGTTAACAATTTTTTAACAACTTTCTTTTATAATCATCCTAAAAAACGTGGAGAAGCAGAAATGGTCAAAATATTGCTAGTAGAAGACGACAAAATTATGAACAACCTTGTATCCACCTATTTACGCAATAATGGATACGAAGTAAAATGTTGCTTTAATGGTTTAGAGGCATTAGATGCTTTAGAAACCAACCACTATTCCATGATACTTTCCGACGTTATGATGCCACAAATGGATGGATTTGAACTAGCGGAAAGTATTCGTTTGACCGACAAAACCACCCCTATTATATTTATGACAGCAAAAGACGATAAGCCTTCTAAATTATATGGATATAAAATATGCGTAGACGATTATATCACCAAGCCCTTTGATATTGATATACTAATGATGAAAGTTACCGCCATTCTTCGTAGAGCAAAAATAGAAAACGAAAAGGTGATAGAGGTGGGCGACTTTATAACGCATAGTATTAAACGTACAACAAAAACCCACCGTCTGGTGGGTTTTTGTTTACTCTTCGCTAAATTGGTCTTTACCTACGCCACACAAAGGGCAAACGTAATCTTCAGGTACGTCCTCCCATTTGGTTCCCGCTTCAATGCCGTTTTCTACGTCGCCAAGTTCTTCATCATAAACGTAACCACAAATATCACATACGAATTTCATAATTGATCTCCTTTTTTATTTTTGTATTTATTGCCTTATTGAATTTTTACAAAGTCACTTGCTCCATGTTTACATAAAGGACAAATGATATCATCAGGTAAATTCTCTCCCTCGTAAACGTAACCACAAACGTTACATACGTATCCTTTCTTGCCGTCGGTTTCCGGCTTTGGCTTAACGTTAGATAGGTAGTAAGTATAAGTCATCGTTTCTTTGTCGGATAATACGCGAGCCTCGGTTATTGAACAAATAAACATCCCATGGGTATCCATATCAACGTATTTGTCAACCTTAAGCGACATAAATGAGTTGATATACCTAGGTAAGAAAATTAATCCGTTATCCGAACGATTGGGTACGCAATCCTTAAATTTGTCCTCGTTTCTACCGGAGGTAAAACCGAACTTTTCAAATACTTGGAACGGTGCATCAGTAGTTAAGCAATTGACGTTCATTTTACCGGATTGCTTAATAATATGGTGGGAATAATTTTCCTTGTTAATGGTTACGGCAACTCTATTTGGGGTATTTGTTAATTGTGTAACGGTATTTACTATTAGCCCATTATCCTTCTTGCCATCATTAGAGGTCACAACGTATAAGCCATATCCAATATTAAAGAGTGCACTCATATCATTCTTGTTAGCAGTCTCGTCACGACTGGCAAGATACTCCTTGGAAAGTTCATTTGCAAGTGCCTCAACTTGTGCGGTACTCTCCTCGTTAAGCGCAGAAATAATCTTTACGGTATTGTCGTCGTAGTTTAGGTTTTTACTTCTCTCTAGTAGCCCCTTCATTACCTTTGTTGCCATAGGTGCCCAACTACCGTTTTCAATAAACGCTACCGTTCTATTGCTAAAATTGCGTTCGGTAAGGTGGTTTATAAACTCACGCAT
>JAZSKG010000160.1:0-6210 GCA_045534735.1 Candidatus Stercoripulliclostridium sp. | reverse complement strand
GTTTTTTGCAACCACGAACTAGGTATATGCACTCGTTAGTGGAATACTGCTCTTTATGATTACAAGAAATGGAAAATACTCATTCTTAAGTAGTGTAATAGGTATGTTACTAGCAAACTTATTGGTTCAAATCGGCAGTGAAGAAATTAGCCTAAACTACAACTTTGGTTGGACTATGCTTGCTTGTGGCGTCGCGTTTACTTTGCATGCTATTGCGTACCTTATAATAGAAAAATGGATTCCCCAAACTGACATGAAGGAATCCCGTTTAGCCCACATGTTTGAAAGTGGTAGACTGGAAGATTAATCGTCAAACTTCTCTAAAGCACCTAAAATATTAGGACGAGCAACCACTTTGGATCGTAAGGAATAAGTATTATATTTCTCTTTGGAATAATCTTCAAAGAACCTTTTAAGAGCATCACTACTCCGACAGTCTATAACTATACTAGAAAGATAATCTACGTTCCTACTTTCCATTATTACTTCACTTTCTAGCGCGACAATGATCTTACCCATTGCTCGCGCTACGCTTATTTCATAAGCATTACCGGTTGTAAATACTACCTCTGCATTGTCGTACAACATAGGTAACGATATACCTTCGTTAAAGGCATTTAATCCTGCCTTTAGACAATAACGATAACTATCCCTATTTTGACCACAATAAACTACTAGGTTTACTTTTCCCTCATATTTTTTGAGTGCATTTAGGTTTTTACGATGATCTGTTTTTTCACTGCTAGCAAGATAAAGCACCGTGTCCATCAAGGGGTTCAGATCTATTCTACGATTTCCCTTTATTGCATTAAAATCAAAATATTTGTTTTCTATGGGAAGCGCGGAAATCGCAACCTTGTCAATAGCCACCCCTAAAGCGATTAGTTCTTTCTTTAGTGGCATATTTTCAACAACATATCCGTCAAGATAGGGAGATACAAGCATTTTATTTAAGGTATAGTCGTCTATAAAATTTACCACCTTGGTTTTAGCACGAAGTCTATCCCTTACGGCAACAGCCTCTTGGAATGCACCATACCCTATTGTAATTACGTAGTCCGGCGTATACTTTGCAAAATAATTAAGCATTGCCTTATAACTATCTTCCTCTTCTAAAAATTGGTTTGAAAATGGAGGAAGTTCGTCTACGTTCTTTTCAGCCTTGCGCTCTTCCTTTAAAGCACCCCTTTTTTCCATATTAACTTTAAAGAAAGTAAAGTTTTCTATGAAATCCAGCATCAAATTGGCATGCAAATCCATGTCGTCAATTATGATAACTCTCGCATTTGGAAGTTCGCTTAATACGTTCTGCTTAATACTAGATGCGACCTCGGCTCTATGATAGTCTGTAAAAATAAGGAAGGTCTTCATTATTCAACAACAATAGGTACAATTAGAGGACAACGTTTTATTCTTGTATAGAATATCCTCGTTAGCGTCTTACGAATAATTCTTTCTGCATCTTCACGATACATACCATAAAAATCACCACCACTAACTTTGTACTCTAAACTCTCTTTTAATTCGTCCAAAAGTTTGTCTTCCAGTTTGGTTCCCTTGGTGATAATTTCTATGGGTTCATCATGGTGAGCACTATCCAATTTAACAAGCACTATTACTAGTCCTTCTGCTGCAATTTTACGTCTATCTAGCACTTGTTCGTATTCGGTTTCTAACCCATCTACAACCATGGTTGAACCCCATTTTACGGGAGTTTCTTGTAGAAGTCCCTTTTTGCTTACGTCTATACAAAATCCAAGTTCAGGTATCAACGTATTGTATTTTGGTATACCCATTTCTACTGCTAGTTCAACGTGCTTTTGTAGATGACGGAACTCTCCGTGAACGGGTATAAAATACTTAGGTTGTACAAGTTGCAACATCAACTTTAATTCTTCTCTACAAGCATGACCGGATGCGTGTACCTCGTACAAACTCTCGTAAATAACTTTTGCGCCCTGTTTAGCAAGATTGTTTATGACCTTATAAATACTTCTCTCGTTGCCAGGTATAGGAGATGCAGAAAGTATAACGGTATCCGTCTCATTAATTACTACCCTACGGTGATCGTTAAATGCCATACGCGTCAAAGCACTATCGTGTTCTCCTTGCGTGCCGGTAGAAATTATACATAACTTATCGTATGGTACTTCACTAATTTTATCTAACTCTACTATGGCATCTTCGGGATAACTCATTGCGTGAATCTTTTTGGCAATCTCCACCATGCTTTCCATACTTCTACCACTAAAAGCAACCCTTCTACCATATTTTATGGCAACGTTGATTATTTGTTGTACACGGTGAATGTTTGATGCAAAGGTTGCAATAACTATACGGCTATTTCTATTGTCGTTGAATATATTATCCAAACTCTTGCCTACTTGAGATTCACTCATAGTGTATCCAGCACGCTCAACGTTAGTACTGTCTTGCATCATAAGCAATACACCCTTTTTGCCGAGTTCTGCTATTCTCCTTAAATCGGTGTGTCTGCCATCGACTGGAGTGTGATCTATTTTGAAATCTCCAGTATAAAAAATTATGCCGTGAGGGGTTTCTATTGCTAGAGCAAAGGCTCCCGCTATGGAATGGGTTACAGCCACAAACTCAACCTTAAAAGCACCAACCTCTATGACGTCGCCGTCCTCAACTACCCTACCGTCTGTTTCTCCAAGATTGTTACGACGCATCTTGTTGTCTACAAATGCAATTGAAATCTTAGAGCCATATATCGGAACTGGTATATCCTTTAAAAAAGTAGGAAGTGCACCAATATGGTCTTCATGACCATGCGTCAAGAAAATAGCCTTAACTTTTTCCTTATTTTCCAAAAGATAACTATAATCGGGAACTATGTAGTCTACGCCGGGGTTTATCTCGGGATCCGGGAACGTCATTCCGCAGTCAATTAAAATTATATCGTCGCCATATTCTAGAGCGGTCATATTCTTACCGATCTCTCCAACGCCACCTAGAAATATAACTTTTAACTTTGATTTTGCTTTTTTGCCCAAAATTCATTCTCCTTATTTCATCTTCAACTCTATTATATCCCAATTTTTGTTATTATTCAAGTGACATATTTGGTAGTATTTTAACATTTATTGAAATTGACTATTTACATATGAAAACTTTTGATGTATAATAGTACAAATTATTCCATAATTTGGAGGCATATATGAAAGTTTACAATTTTTCTGCTGGTCCTAGCATGTTACCCGATGAGGTAAAACTTTCTGCACAAAAAGACTTTCTTGACTACCAAGGAAGTGGCATGAGCGTTACCGTAATGAGCCACCGCTCCAAATGGTACGATACTATCCACCAAGAGGCAATCGCCCTATTTAGAGAACTAATGAACGTGCCCGATAACTACGAAGTCCTTTTCGTACAAGGTGGCGCTTCAACTCAATTTGATGCTATCCCTCTAAACCTACTACAAAAAGGTAGAGCCGACTACGTTGTAACCGGCAACTTTTCCGGCAAAGCAGAGAAGGCTGCCAGAAAATACGGCGATATTCAAATTGCTGCAACAAGTAAAGACAAAACTTTTACTTACATACCGGAAAACGTGACCTTCCGTGATGATATTGATTACGTTCATATCACTCAAAATAACACAATATTCGGTACCCGTTATACGGAAAGAACGTTCCCAAAAACCGATGCAACAATTGTAGCAGACCTCTCTTCTTGTATTCTTTCCGAGGTTGTTGACGTAAACAAATATGGCCTAATTTACGCAGGCGCTCAAAAGAATATTGCTCCTGCTGGTGTGACCATTGTTATTGTTAGAAAGGATCTAATTGGCAAGGAAATGTCCATTTGCCCCACAATGCTCGCTTATAAAACGCAAGCAGAAGCAGGCTCGTTGTACAACACTCCTCCTTGTTTTGCTATCTACATGGCAATGCTTATGTTCCGTTATCTAAAGAAGATGGGTGGTGTTAAAGCAATACAACAAATTAATGAATATAAGGCTAAACTTCTTTACGATTATATTGACGGAAGTTCTATGTTTACTAACCCCGTAACCAGCCTAGATCGCTCCATTATGAACGTTCCATTCGTAACCGGCAATGATGAACTAAACGCAAAATTTGTTAAAGAAGCAGAAAAAGCAGGTCTAGTATCTCTTAAGGGCCATAAACTTGTTGGTGGCATGCGCGCAAGCATATATAACGCAATGCCTGTTGAGGGTGTAAAGGCTTTAATAGAGTTCATGAAGAAATTTGAATTGGAGAATAGAGAAAATGTTCAGTTTACTAACACTTAATAAAATCAGCAACAAAATATATGATGTACTAACTGATGACTATTCAGTAAGCGACAACGCAGAAAATCCTGATGCCATACTCGTTCGCTCTTTCAAAATGGATGAGTATGAAATAAATGATAATCTTCTTTGCATTGGTAGAGCCGGTGCAGGCGTTAACAATATTCCTCTAGACAGAATGACAGATGCGGGTGTATGCGTATTTAATACCCCCGGGGCTAACGCTAATGCCGTTAAAGAATTGGTTCTTTGTGGCATTTTACTTGCTAGCCGTGATATTATTGGTGGCAACAAGTGGGCTAATACCCTTACTGGTAACGACGTACCCAAGCAAGTAGAAAAAGGCAAGTCTAACTTTGGTGGTACTGAGATTTTAGGTAAGACCGTTGGTATAGTTGGCCTAGGCGCAATAGGACTTAAAGTTGCTAATGCCCTAAACGCATTGGGAATGAAAGTTATTGGCTACGATCCCTACTATAACGGCAACGCTGATTATATGACCATTGTAAATACGTTGGATGAAATTTATGCTTCTAGCGACTACGTTAGTTTACACCTTCCCCTACTCCCATCAACTCGTGGCATGATTAATGCTGAAGCACTTTCTAAAATGAAAGGTGGCGTAATCATTCTTAATATGGCTCGTGGGGAACTCGTAGACGTAAATGCTATTAAAGATGCTATTTCCTCTGGTAAGGTAAGAAACTACGTTGTTGACTTCCCTAGTGAAGACTGCTTAAACGTAAAGGGCATCATTGCTATTCCTCACCTTGGTGCAAGCACGGAAGAGGCTGAAGAAAACTGTGCTATTATGGCAAGCGCTCAAATTAAAGAATACCTAGAAAATGGAAATATCATAAACTCTGTAAATTTCCCAAACCTTAAAGTTGAACGCAGTAAAGAAAATAGATTAACCGTAATCTATAATGCAGGCACCAAGGCCCTAGAACAAATTAAAGAAGCCGTTTCTACTATCGCATGTGACTTTAACTATGCCGAGCGCAACACAATCGGATATGCAATAATAGACACCGACGACACCATTTCTCTGGAAGCCGACGAAAACCTAATATCTACTATTGCAGACCTTGACGACATTTTAGGAATAAGAATATTATAATCATTACATCTAACTTATTAAAAATTGAGAGGTGCGTTTTTCGCACCTCTTTTTCGTTTTGTCTTATCCAACTTCATTAAAATCTTCGGAAAGATAATTCATTGCTTTAATTAATTTGTATAAGTATATCCAAGGTCCAAGACCTAAAAGCAATAAGCCAAATATATTCCAGCCCCAATAAGTGCCTGCACTAAATTTGTAATCTATACCACGGCGATTAAGAGCATTTCCTATTCTTTTAGCAAATCTATGTTGCCAAATAAACATATATATTCCCAATGTTAACGTAGCAAAAATTGTTGCAAGGTAAAAGTTGGTAGTTCTTTCCCCATCCTTTTTACATTCCATAAGATTTAAATCTTCTTGCATTTTAAAATACATATATAAAGAGTAAATTCCTCCGGTTAGAATTCCAAATACTATCATTTTCCACAACCTACGGTCTGTCTCTAATCTTATTTTTGGTCTTCTTGGGCGCCTTCCTCCACCATATCCCATTGGCATCATTCCATATCCATAATTTTCATATTCATCCATAATTTATCCTCCTAATTTTTAAAATATAAAAGTATAACTGCAGCGCCAATTGGTATATTGATCATTATGAATCATCCAATTTTCATCATAGAAGATTTCATACACAACAACTATTTCAATCTTCTCAATGCTTTTTTTGTATTTAATGTCACTGCTTTTTAGAAGAGTGATATACTGATCCTTGCTGGCATCCTTTAAGAAATTTGTCTTCTTAAAAATCTCAGAACTATCATCAAAGTCGGAGGCCAAGCGGTCTTAGGAAGACAACTGGGGC
>JAZSKG010000209.1:0-15272 GCA_045534735.1 Candidatus Stercoripulliclostridium sp. | reverse complement strand
CATAACGGACATAGAGGTAACGCTCTTACCACAACCTGTTTCTCCAACGATACCAACGGTAGAGTTTTGTGGAATGTTAATGGAAACGCCGTTAACTGCTTTTACGATACCTTGGTCGGTGTAGAAATAGGTATGAAGGTTATCTATTTCCAAGATATTATTGGAATCTTTCATAACGCCGAGGTATTCACTTTCCTCTTTCTTGCGATTTTTTTCCTTTTCTAGCGCCATCATAGTCTTTTTATTTTCTTTAGCAATGGCGCGAATTTCCTTACCGCTTAGATAATGGCTATCTTTATTTCCCTTTAGTTTATTTTTAACGATTTCCAATATATCGTCGGTAGTTTTCTTAATTTTTTCGGTAATATTTTTAATATCAACAGCCATATTTCTTACCTCCTTGCCTTGGGGTCTAGTGCGTCACGTAGACCGTCGCCTATGAAGTTAAAGCCTAGAACTGCAATGATGATACAAATTCCGGGAGGACCCCAAACGTTAAAGTAGTTTTGTAGAACGTTAAGGTCGTTAGCAGAGTTAATCATGGTACCCCAAGCAGCGAATTCTGCAGTAGCGCCTAGTCCTAAGAATGATAGTGATGCTTCGTACAAAATCATACTACCTAGACTCAAAGTCATGTTAACTATAAGTTGAGGCATAACGTTAGGGATAAGGTGCTTAAAGATTTTTCTTGGAGTTGAGTAACCCATTGCTTCTGCAGCAACCATATATTCTTGTTCACGAAGTGAAAGAATTTGACCACGAACAAGACGAGCAACACCGGGCCAACTGATTAGGGATAGGAAGCCCATTAAGTAGTAAATACGGAATTGTGATGCAACTCCCAGACCTTCAAGTAGCGTTCCTACAACCAGAAGGATAGGGAAGCCGGGAAGACACATCAAGATATCGCATATTCTCATTATTAGGTTATCTATTGCACCACCAAAATATCCGGCAAGACCACCGAATATAATACCTAAGAAGGTAATAATGAATACGGTGATAAAACTTATGGCTAGTGAAACCTTACCACCTTCCATAAGACGAGCGAGGTTATCCCAACCTTGGCTATCGGTACCTAGGGGGTGAACTAAAGAGGGTTCTGAGAATGCATTAGGATGCTTAATGGTTTCAATAATTTGGTAGAATACCTGTTTTTGACCATTTGAATCCAAATATTCAATTTCGGTTACGTTATATTCCACACGGTCGGAATAGTCTATTTCATTACTTTCCCATTTTGTATAGAATACCGGTCCTAAGAAGCAGAATAGGAAAAGAGCAATAAGCATAACCAATCCAACGATGGAAAGTTTAGAGCGGAAAAATCTCCTCATAACCATTCTACCGGGGGACATTAGACGAACGTTCTTTTCTATGCTATCGTCCGCTTGTTTAATCTCCGATACGTTTTCTTCTACTTCTTCTGTGGAAAGAATTTGGTTTTCTTCAACGTTAATTTCGTTTTTCATATCCATATTTTCCATAATTCTCCTCCTTAGTCTGTGAGTTTAACGCGTGGGTCTACGACTGCGTACATCAAGTCTGCAAGCAATACGCCCATAACGCTAAGTAGGGCTAGGAACATGTTGTAACCCATAATGAAGGGGATATCGCCTGCGTCCATTGCTTGGAAAGCGAGGTTACCTATACCGGGTAAGTCAAATATTTGTTCGGTAATAATAGCACCGCTGAACAAACTGGGTAGAAGACCTGCAAGAGAGGTAACTAGTGGGATAAGGGTGTTACGGAAAGCATGTTTATAAATAACCTTTTTCTCGCTTAAGCCCTTAGCCCTTGCAGTACGGATATAGTCGGAATTCATAACTTCCAACATTTCCGTTCTCGTCATTCTCATTCTTCCACCAATAGAAAGTATAACTACCGTAAGAACGGGTACGAACATGTGCCATACGTAGTCTAGTAATCTTGCAAAACCGGTTAAGTCTTTAGTTGCATCGGTAAGACCGGAGTTCGGGAACCAACCAAGTTTCATTGCGAACAAGTCTTTTAATACTTGACCAAAGAAGAAGGATGGTAGTGAAATACCTATCATAACGAGAACGGTTACTACGTAATCACGTATGGAGTATTGGTGCGTGGCGGCGGTAATTCCAAGAGGTATGGCGATCATAAATTCAAATATGGTTGCAATTAGAGCAACGGCAAAACTTATGCCCATACTATCTTTAATAACGTCAATAACTGGAATACCATACTTAAATGAAGTACCAAAGTCAAATTGTACTAGTTTTACCAGCCAATTCCAGTATCCTTTTAGTACGCCAAGGAAGGTATCGTCAGTAAGGCCGTACATAGATTTCATGTTGTCTATGGTAGCCTGGTCAATGGTTGCGCCACCTTGGTTCATTTCGGCTATTTTCTTTTCAATAAAGTCAACAGGCATAAGTCTTATCAAAACGTAAATGATAAGAGAAACACCTAGTAGAATAAGCACTGTTAGACCAAGTCTTTTGAGAATGTATTTTATCATAGTTCTTTGTTCCTATTTTTTCGGGCATCGGTGTTAGCGATGCACCACGTATTTTTAAATTAATTGTTTTAGTGTTACGGTTATCAGTTTATCCGATATGGCGATTACACGCTTACTACTTGTCAATATCAACAATAACGTCTTCTTCAACTAAGACTTCTTCCTCTATAATGACGTATTCTGCATCGTCGTCTAGGAGTACGTCATTATCAAACTCTAATGCTCCGAGAGCCTTGTTGTTATTGCGATTTATGAACTTCTTAATCATTTTGATAGTTACTTTCTTGGTTCCAAAGAGATATCCAACTACAGCAATGCCAATACCGAATAGGCAAGCAATAAGGATACCTATAGTAGCGCCTACGGAAAGACCACCTGCACCGGCAGAAGCACGTGCTTCTTCGGTAAGGTCAATTTCCCACATCTTATCTAGGGGAGAAGTGTAGGGGTTTATGGTTGTAGGTAGAGAGGAACTATCTATTACTTTAGAGTTGTATGCGTAAAGAACGTCTCTTTGGTAAACGGGAAGTTCAATAGCAAGATCTAGAACGTAACCCATAGCAGTCTTATAATAGTCGCTTCTTTCTTGTTTATTGTTGGTACTACGTGCCATATCAATAACTTCGGAAAGTTTGGTTAAGATTGCTCTTTCTTCATCGTATCCGTCTTGGCTTAGTATTTCTTTATAACCCCAAGCAAGCACGCTGGTTGCAGTAGAATTCTTGTGGTAAACTTGGTACATATCAGGGTCAATAGTGGTACCCCAAGCAGCAGCCCAAACGGCAAGTGAACCGGTAGAAAGTTTGGTAAGAGCCTGAGTATCTGCTACAACTTCTACGTTCCAACCACATTCGTTAAGAACGGTTGCCGCTTTTTGGAAGGTTGCGTAGGTGGGGTGATCGGTTAGAGATGATCCTGCGATAGTAAACTTTAACTTTAGGCTGGGATCATTTTCTTTTACGTTTGCTGCAGTCATACAATCTCTAATTGCATTTTTTGCAGCCTCGTCACCTAGGTATCCGGAAGCATAGGGCTTACCATTATCGTTATCAAGAGCGTTTCCTTGCTTAGGATATGCCCAAGATACGGTACTCATAGGCCAATAGATATTTTTAGCAGTACCGGTAGAATAGTAGTTAATTGCAAGAGAGGTATCCATTGCGTACATGATTGCTTTACGCAAATTAATATCCTTTACCTTACCTGCGTTAATACCAATGTAACCATAACCAAGTTGGTCGGTAGAAGCAGATTTAATACCTTCGTCCTTTAGAGAATTAATCTTAGTGATATTATTGGGAGTAAATTGAGGAGTTACAAAGTGAACTGCACCGGTTTCCAAAACGTTAAGAGCATTGGTTGCGCTAACAACTTGGTAACGAACCTTTTCAATTTTAGGAGTGCCCATTAAGAAGCGATCGTTTCTCTTGAAGTAAACAACGTTATCACGATAGAAGGCATTTCCTGCAGGGTTTGTATTATTGTCGGCATCGGTTGCCACATATGCACCTGCGCCCATGGGTACCCTTATATTTCTTTGTGATTGAATCTTATTTGAATGGAAATCAAAACTTGCGTAATCAACACCGTAGTTGTGGTTTGCGATATCAATGGAGTGATCCATAGAATAGTAGTGTTGAGGTGCCACGCTGAATGCAAAGTTCCATATAGCCTTGGGGTCAACGTCGTTGATGGTAATACGTAAAACGTCGTACTCGTTGGGGTTAACGGGGGTACCGTCTTTGTTATGCTCTTGAGCAACTGCATAGGTAGTGCCGTTAACGGTTACGCTGGTTTCATCGGTGTGGTGGCCAACGGAAACGATACCACTAATGCTTGGTACTGCAAGTTGATCACCTTCTACCTTTTCAAGAAGGATAACTTGTTTTGCTTGAGCAGCATATTCTTGGAGTAGGGTGTTACCGGTATTCCAAGCAAGAAGAATTTCGTCTAGTGCTTGAGAGGTTTTTACGTTATAAACGTAGTTGATTGCACTTTCTTTGCTGGTGATATTGCTGTAATTACGTTTAATTTCTTTAATTTTGCTATAAATAGGCTTGTTATTTTCATCCTTTTCGTACTCAATGGTTACGAAGCCTTCATAGCACATAAAGGAGGTAATTTCATCAAATTCGCCGGTGGATTTATAGGGTTCTTCGGTGAAAGATTCTTTAGCAGTTTCGTAATCTCTACCTAATTCTTCTTTAAACTTTGATAGGGTGCGTTCGTAGTCGGCAAGAAGTTGGACGTTAGTAACTTCCTCGGGTTTACTGGAAATAGCCTCTTTGTAACCAACGGAAACTTCGTGTGCGCCTATAGCAGTTTTCATTTCTTCAATGCTCAATTCATAACTACCGTTGTTATCCGGGTCGCCCTCTTGATGGAATAGGTTAACTAGTTCCATAATACGGTTGGTAGCACGAGCATTTGCTTGTTCGCTAATAGCATCGTCTGCGCTATCGTCATCAGTGTTAGTTTGGGTTCTGTAAGCAGAAAGACCTACTATATCGGTAGAGTACATGGTGCTGGAACCTGCGTAAACGGGATCAAGATAAACGTATATATTAAATAGAACGTCTTCAATCGTTAGGGGATGACCATCGCTAAATAGGATGCCGTTTTTAATAACGAAAGTATAAGTAGTTTTGTTATTTATTAGATCGGAAATTTCCAAATCTTTAACGACTACTGCTTCATCATCTCCGTAAGCAACGGTTGCTTCTCCGTCAACGAATCCGGTGGTAAGCATACCCATTTGGGTCATGGATACTATGGTTGCATCGGGCGCTGTTGTTGAATAGAAGGGGTTAAACAAGCCGTCAAGAGTTTCCGTCATTATAACGAGAGCATCCGTGCTATTTGTGGAGTTACATGCTACTAGAGGAAGAACAAGACCTGCAAGCATGGTAACTACCATTAGAATAGAAAATAATTTTCTCTTCATTTAATTAGATACCTCCTATTTCATCCTAGGCTTGAGTTACCGGAGAGATGGTAACTACGCCTGTTGTTTGGTTAGCAGAAATAGTGAATAATTCACTAACGCTCTTTTTACCTGCCGTTTCGTTTGCGTCGGCGTTGTAGATGCCGTCAACGAAAACTTTATCGTTAGGTTTAGTGAACTCAACGCTAAGACCAGAAGTTGTAATATTGCTGGTGCTATTGTTTTCTGCTATGGATAGGTTGATAGCATATAGGTTATTCATAAGGTTAGCGTATTTTTGAGAAACCTCGGTTGCTCTAACCTTGTCAAACATACTGCCTTTACCACTATCAAGTAGTAATTTACTATTGGATAGGGATACGTTCGTTAGAGTTGCGCCATTTTCAACTTTACCTGCAAAAATACCATAATTAGAGCGAACGCCATCGTTATTTTCAAATCCACCAATGGTGAAAGAAGAGTTTTCTATGGTTAGTTTTTCTATGGTAGCAGATGAGCCTATAGCACCAAATAAACCATAGTTATACTTGATGGGATCTATAGAAGGATCTTTGGGAATATAGGCAGATTGAGTAGCGGAAATATTACTGAACTTATGATTATTGCCGTAAATTTTTCCAGTAAAGGTGTTGCTGGAGAATATGGTAGGCCAAGTAGTATCTTTAAAATCTAGGTCTGCTAAAATCTCATAAACGCCGGATTTATTTGCATTATTTACGAAAGAAGAAGCGTTATGAATTTTATAGTGAGCAAATGGTTCATAGATTGCATAAACGTCTACGCTTGTGGTCTTAAACTTGTTTGCTACCTCGTCAAAGTAGGTTTCTCCTTGAATATTCGTGGTTATTTCCTCACTCATATCGCTTGAGAAGTAAGCCTTTTCAAAGGTTTTATTCTCAAGAGTGGGGTATTGGTTGTGGGTAAGTCTACCGTTAGATTCATTCCAGGTGGGGTAAATCATAGATTCTGCAACAACCTTTTGTGGTTCGGCAGGGAAACTACCATCGTCTTGTCTAATATAAACGTTAAACTCGGTAAAGGGAATCCATCTTGCACTAAGAACTAGAACGGGGTTTTCCGCATTCTTTGCTTTGGAAGCATCAAAAACAAAGGAATCGCCAAAGTTCCATTTTTGGGTGGTTATAGTGTAAGAGCCGTCAGCATTAACCAGAGTTACGTACCAACCTTCAAATATATGGTTAGTGCGAGAAACGGTTTGAACGGAACCACGAATGGTGTCGTCGGCGGGATCAATGGGGACTATGCTCTTTTGACCATTGGGAAGCGAAGTGGCTTTGTTTAGATTGAAAACGTCAACAAGAGTAACGTCTTTAGTTTCTAAGAATTCGCCACCGTTAATATTGAATTTAACGCTAACCGTATTGCCGTCCTTGTTTAGTTGCTCGTAAGGGGTATCCCATTGGTTACAGGACACTACCGTGAGAGCAACTACAAAGCAAAGAGCGATTACAATTGTAATTATAAGTTTCTTATTCATTATCTTCTTCCTCTTCGGAAATTATTTCCTTTTCGGTTATTTGTTGATCAATTTGTGGTATTTCTACCTCTTCTTGGATTTCTTCTTTGTTTTCAGCCTTAACCATTTCTTCGGCATCGGGGTTGTAAACAACAACTCTTCTAACAACCTTCTTAACCATCTTCTTGACAACCTTTTGGTTTGCTTTGGGCTTTAGAACTCTCTTTTCTTTGGGAAGTAGGAAGTTGGGGAGTCTAATCTTGCCTGTAATAAAGAGGTAAATGAATAGTGCTAGTGCGCTAAGAATACCAACTGCGCTAAATACTATTGCAAGTATCATAGCGGGAATGTTTATGGTTTCTTCCGTGGGAGTTTCATCGGGAGTTCCTTGTTCGCCACCACCTGCTAGGCTTTCCAAGGTCTTAATTCTTAATTCGGCATCGGTAAGTTTTTGGTAAGACTTAACGAGTGCGCGTTGCTCATAGGAAGCAATCTTATCGTAAGCCTCTCTTGCCTTTTGAATGGTAGCCTTATCACTTAGTTGAACGTTTTCGGGTATTGCGTTTATAGCCTTAATTGCTTCTAGAGTGATATCATCTGCGGCGGCAGCGCCGTTAATGATTAGATTGAAGTATTGTCCCATTACGAGAGAGTCGTAATTTTCTCCGTTAACAGGGCGAACGAGAATAATAGGATTATCAATTCTACCAATGTGATCTATGAAGTTTGCTCCATAGAAGAAGTTGGAGTATACGGGGATACCATTAGCGCTGTCCCACATATTCCACATGTAGAAATCAACTATGCCAAGACCATACCAGCCGTACTTACTTGCATCTTCATCGCGCATGGGTGCGTTATATCCATTAGAAGCATAGTTTACGTCAAATTCTTCTTCTAGAACGGGAGCATAGTAACTTTGCATGGTAACTATAGCAAGGTCGTTACACTTGTAGAATGCCTTGTGACCTATGGAAGCAACGGTGTAGGGGAGTATAACGTTTACAACGTCGGTACCGGCAAACGCCATTGCACCGATTCTTACGGTATCGTCAACAACGGTAACGGTTTTGCTATCTTTAGAAGTAAACGCAATGAGTTCATATCCGTTAGGAACGATTCTGTAAATAGAGCCGTCTATAATCTTAATGGTGTCGCTTAGGTCGTAGGTATATGAAACTTCTTCATATTCTTTACCATTAAACTCATTCTTAACAATGGTGGAGAATTGATCTTTAACGTTACAGAAAGCGAAGGGGTTATCTCCGATTTCAACAAGGTTAGAGGAGAGTTTTACCTTGAAATCGCCGGTGTATATTCCGTCAAAAATGCCGTTTGCGTTAGCGTCGTCAAAGTATTCTGCTCTATCCCACTTGCCGTTAGCATTAGTATCGGTAAATTCTTCAGCATCGTCCCATTTGCTGTTGCCGTTAGTATCGGTATAATTTTCACCAAGGTCGTAAACACCATTGGAGTTTGCATCTACGTAGTTTTCTGCGTTAGTCCAAATTTTGTTTCCATCGGTATCTACGAATTCTTCAGCATCATCCCACGTGTCGTCGTTATCTTCGTCAATGAAGGTTTCATGGTTTTTAATGAAAGCATGTTTACCGAGGCTTACAAGTGAACTTAGGTCGGCTTCGCTAATTGCCGTATATGCAAATGCGTAGTCGTCAATATACTTAACGTTTTCTTCCCCGTCAAGAGTGGTGAGTAGTTTAGCATAACTAAATGCGCCTTCGCCTATGCTTTCTACGTTGTCACCAAGAGATACGGAAGTTAGTGAATTATTTTCGGTAAATGCAAAGTTGCCAACGTTTACGATGCTATCAAGAGATACGGTTGAAAGTTTAGCACTAGCAAATGCTTGGGTACCAACGGAGATAACGTTTTCTAGATTGATAGTCGTGAGATTTTCATTCATTCCGAATGCACGGTCGCCAACGTACTTAACAGTATTACCAAGGCTTACGGAAACAAGGTCGCTACTATAAGCGAATGCATCGCTAGCAATGGTCTCTGCATTTAGGGTTAAAGAGGAGAGTTTGTTGGTGTAGATATGATATCTAACGGTTCCATCAGCATTCATAACGAAATTAGTAACGTTTTCTTGTGCCTCGTCATAATAGAAGAGGGTTAGAGCAACGCCACTAAATGCTTCTTTACCAATGTGGGTTGCGCCACTAAGGTCTACGTTATCTAAAAGTTCGGTATTGTAGAATGCTTGGTCGCCAATGTAGACGTTGTTACCAAGAGTAATAGCGGTAAGTTTGCTTGCACCGTAGAATGCGCCGTTGCCGATTTCTACGTTATCGCCAATGGTTAGGCTGGTAAGGTTGCTGAGTAGGTCGTAATAATAAATCCAAAGTCCATTACCGTCTAGTTCTAGTTTCTTTTCTTCGTAGTTTTGTTCTAGTTCCCAACTTCTACGGAATGCGTTATCGCCAATAACAACGTTATCGCCGATTTCTACGGAAGCAAGTTCGGTACATTCTTCAAATGCACTATCGCCTATGGTGAAGTTGTCGGGAATAATAACAGAGGTTATCTTAGTGCCGTAGTATGCGTACTCGCCAATCTTAGTTAAATCACCAAACGCGTGAATTTCGGTTATAGACGTTCTCATAAATGCAGCATCGCCGATTTCGGTGAGGTTGCCTAGCGTAATAACTGCAAGATTTTCACATCCGGCGAATGCGTAGTTTCCAACCTTAGTAACGCTAGGAGCATTAAATGAAGTTATTTTCTTGTTGCCGGATAGGGCGGCGGTAGCTATAGTTGTAACGGTAGTTTCGGTAATATCCAAAGCGCCGGCAAAAGCGGGAGCGACAAATAGTAAAGTTGTGCCGTTGTCGCTTAGCATATAAGGCTTATCGGTTAGTGTGTAATAATAGGGGTTTCCACTCGCAACCGTAATAGAAGTAACGTTGGTATTATTAAATGCATATTCGCCTATAACTGCTACGTCTTTACCAAGAGTGATGCTTTCTAAAGCGGTACATCCGTTAAAGAGACCGGTGGGGATAACTGCCGTATTGAGGGAAACGGAAGATAGTTTAGAGCATCCACTAAATGCAAATTGACCAAGTTTAATCTTTTCTGCACCAATGGTTAGGCTTGCTAGAGAGGTGTTATTAACGAATGCATATTGACCAACGGATTGGGTATGCTCGGAAAGAACAACCTTATCAAGATTTTCGTTATAAGCAAACGCAAAGTCTGCAATTGCTATGGTTCTATTGAAAGTAATAGTTTTATCAAGGTTGCAGTAAGCGAATGCGTTTTGGTTTATAAACTTAACGTTACCAAGTCCTTCAACGGTGGTAAGAGAGGTACATCCCATAAATGCGCCGTAACTAATGGTGGTAAGGGTAGAGGGTAGTTTTACACTCTTTAGTGCCGTTAGGTTTGCAAATGCATAAGCACTAATAGTCTCTACGCCTTCGGGTATTACAACGCTTGTAATGGTGTTGTCACCGATGAACCATTGTTTGGTAAGTTCGGGGTTTTCGTCGTTTATGATATCGTCGTCGGTCTTTTCTACGTAGTCAACGTTAGAGAATGCGAAGGTACCTATTTCGGTAATAGCAAGGTTTTGAGGTATAACAACAGCACCACCTAGACCATAGTAATTGGTAAGGGTGGGACCACTGGTAATATAGGGATCTTTTACGGTAATAGCAATGTTTTTGGAATAATAAGTTGCTTTACCATCTTTAAGTACTTTTACGGAAATGGAAGCAAAGCCTTCGGATTGAGCAATTATGGTACCATATCTATCTACCGTTACGATATCAGGGTTAGAGGATTGGAATTCAATAGTAGTTTTCTTATCAAAGTAAGCAACCAAATCCGTTCTTAACGTTACTGATTCGGAGGGGTAGAGGGATAGGCTTAAGTTATTGCGATTGGGGAAACTTCTATCGTCACCAGTTTGACCTATCTTACGCTCGGTTGAGTCAATTAGATAGTAAGCCTTGTTAGTGTGGTAACCGGGAATTTCAAACTTATGAACAACGGGTTCGTCAAACTTTTGGAAACCGGTTTCATTTTCAGCAAGAACCTTCAAATCGGTTTCAAATACGTCTTTAATTTCACCGGTAGAGGGGTTGGTGTAAGTAGCAATAATCTTACTCTTACCACTCTTTAGTGCAACAAGTTTATTGGTGCCGGTAAGAACTTTTGCAACGTTTGAGTTAGTGCTACGGAAAGTGAGCATTTCCGTCCAAATTTCATTTTCCGGGAATAGAACGGGGTTGAGATCATAGGTTTGGTTGGGAGAAAGAACTATTTCTTTTTCCTCAAAGTAACCGTCTAAGAATTTATTGGGTAGTGCTACTTCGTAGGTTGCGTTGTTTAGTGCGTAGTCGTACAAGGAAATGGTGAATAAGGGAGAAGGAGCGATCTCAGTTGAGAATTTTCCATATACGTCTTTTATGGACTCATAAGCATTCTTAATGGTGTCTACGTGGTCGGTTAACTCGTAGGTGAGGTAAGAAGTGCCGTTAAAGTCGGAATAAATGGGTGTTAAATAGTGGTCAAAACCATTTAGAGCAAGACCGGTTTCAGCATTTGCAGAAATAGTACCTACTAAAGCACTCATTGAGTAGTGGTTGTCATAGATAGCGAGTTTTGCAAATAGTCTATTTTTCTTTTCAGCCTTGTCGTATTCGGTGTAGAACTCAACGTCTTGGAGCACGGGGGCTTGGAAGTCCACCATTAAGGGGAAGGTGAAGGTGTTGTTTAAGTTAGTGTTTACACCACCGTCGCCGTAGTCAAGTCTACCGGTTAGAGTTACGGTATAGGTGCTATTGTTGGGTAGATTGTAGTCTGCAGGACTAAAGTCAATCCTAACTTGAGCAGGATAAATGGGACCGCCGTCGCCGTAGGACTTACGGATATCTTTTTCGGTCTTGGAGAAGACTACTTCGCCGGTTGCATCGTCGGTTATTACAACGTCAACTTCTTTTGCGTTACGTAGCATACCCATCCAAGCGTAACTTAGTTTATGAATGGAGCCTTCGTTATTGGAAAGAGAGATATATTTTCTGTCGGCACTAATCATATTGCTACCGGGCTTTTGTTCAAAGTAGTAGGTGCCTAGGAAACTTACGTAGTCTGCATATACGCCACCTACAGGACGGCTAGCATAAGCATCGGGAAGGGTTTTATCAAGGAGGTCAATACTTTCGTCAAGTTCGTCCTTGTTGGTTGCAAAATAGTCAAGGTCAAACATGGGAGCAACGGTCCAGTCGCCATAGAAAGCAAGATAGGGGAAGCCTATGTCGGTTGCGCCCTCTAAACCCTTAAGGGTTACGAAGCCTTCTACGTACATGCCGTTTTTGAAACTATCGTCAAGATATTTCTTATTAGCATCAGTAAGGGTGATAGTGAGTTTTACGGATGCGGTTTGACCGGCACCAACGGTAACTCTATTACCGGATACGCTACCATTGGCAACTTCGTTAATGCTTACGTTGGCGCCTTCTAGGATATATCCGTCTTCGGTAACGGTGGTGTCGCCTTGATTGGTTTTGGTTTCACTAACACCTTCGGTCATAACAATGGTGCTTAGGTCGTAGGAAAGAGCAGTGTTACCAAAGTTGTATACTTTAAAGTTGAGTTCGTAAATACCGTTTTTCTTGGGATCGTCGCCGAGTTCAACCTTTGATTTATCCATTAGTTCGCCGTTTTTATAGGTGAGGATAACTGCTTTAGTAGATGCAGCGTCTACAACGTTAGCAAGACCAGCACCTTGTTTACGTACGGAGTAGGGTAGGCCGTTAGTGTTATATACGATATCGGCGGTAGACATTAGTAGTCTGTTTACGTATGCTGCAACTTCTACGTTGTTGGTTGCAATGTGAGAAAGATTTTCTTTAACGTATTGGCGAATTAGAGCAGTTAGACCACTTACGTTAGGAGTTGCCATGGAAGTACCGGAAATTTCATCATAATCTTGTCCAGGAACGGCACTCAAAATGTTACCACCGTGAGCAGTAAGTTCAGGCTTGATTTCTAGGTCAGGAGAGGGGCCCCAAGAACTAAAGTCACTCATGAAGGGACCTGAGGCTTGGCTACGGGAAATGGTAATAGTGCCATTAGGCTTGGAAGCAAGAAGTTCACCTTCGTCTTGGGAAATAGAACAAACTGCAATAGTGGTATCGCCAACGTTCATACGGATATCACCGGAAACGTTGTTGTAAATGATAGCACCTAAAGCACCTTGTTTTTGTGCAACGTTAGCCTTTTCTTCAAAGGTATTGGATCCACGAGCGATAAGGGCGATTTTGCCTCTTACGTCTATGCCGGTATAGTCGGCAGTTCTACCTACGCCGGGGATAGTGATATATTCTACCGTTTTTTCGGTTTCCGTCGTACCTAAAATGTCGTCAACGAAGTTCTTTTCTTCTGCAACGCGGTTTGTAGATTCTACAAAGTAGATGATTTGGTCGTTGTAAAGAATGTAGGAAGTCTTTGCGCCGTTAATGGATGCAATAGACAAAGCACCTTTGTAAGTAGAGGGAGAAGAAACGGTAGCAGAGTCGGGGTTAGAGGTTAGACCTAAGTTACCATTCTTTTCGGAGTTGTAGGTGGAGTTGAAGGAGTTGGAGGCAGCAACAACCATGTTGATACCACGAGCACGGATTTTATCGTATACGCCACTAATACTTTCTTTATCGGTTTCACGGCTAAAACCACAAGAGGTACCAATACTCATGTTAATGATATCTACACCGATAACAACGCAGTCCTCAAGAGCGCGAATAATCCAAGAGGATCTTGCTTGAGCGTCAACGTCGCTAAATATTTTCATTATGGCAAGTTGTGCTTGGGGAGCAACGCCGGTTATAACGTCGTCTTTACCTGCAATAACACCTGCAACGTGGGTGCCGTGGTTAGAATACAAGGGGTATACGTCGGAGTCGCCGTCTGCGTAGTCAAAAGCAAATGGAACCTTTTCGCTAATGTATACGTCACTAGCAGTTAGTCCTGCTTGCATGGTGCTTGCGACGGTTTCATTTATAACTGCTTCAACGTCGGACTTAATCATTCCTAGGTTGTTGCGATCTGCTGTAAAGTTTTTGGTGGAGAAAGCGGTATGATAGTAGTCAAGACCGGTATCTAGAACGGCAACAACCGTGCCTTCGCCTTGGTAAGCGAAGTTGGAACTGTTGAATATACCGGTGGGGTAAACGTTAACGGTATTGTTAACAAGAACGTTTTTGTATGCTTCGGTTTCATAAACTTCACTAACGATAACGTCTGCGCGATCGCCAACGATATCACAAACGTCGTAGAAGTCTTCGGCAGAAATGACGATTTCCTTACCGGCAAGCAAAGTGTAATAGTCCACGCCGTTTTCGTAGGAGATGCCCTTTTTGGAAAGGTCGGCTAGTATGGACTCGTTAGTTGCGTTAATGCTACGACGAAGGTCTTGTGCTTCGGTGGTATTAACGTACTCGCTTAGGGAAAGACTGCTACCGGAGTTATCGTATGCTTCCAATACGCTTTCTTCGTTTGTAGAAAGAATTATGGAAATTTGGTCGCCATCCTTAACGGTATCGGGAAGTCTTTGGACAACGTCTTTGTTGAAGTAAGACGTGATATCCACGTTTTTGAATTCCCTGTCAACCAGTCTAATGAAAGGCTCTGCACTACCCGTTTCGCTTTGGTCTAATACCGATGGGGTATCGCAAGCGCAGGTTAAAGCCATCATAGCAACTAGAATGACGATTAGTGCTGTTAAGAAATAAGGTGAAATTCTGTTTGTCTTTTTACTCATACAACTTCCTTATGTTTAAGGCAAAATGCCCATTATTTTACGTGTGCATGCGCTTTTTAATTAAAGCACGCTTAACAATTTTAGCACGAAAGAGAGGGGGAACGCAAGTTAGTATAAGTATTTATATAATAAAAATTAATATTATAAGTAAATTTTTCGTAAACGTACAAACTAGTTATAAAAGAGATATTTTACTAATTATATAAAACATTTGATTTTTTACTTACCTAATGATAAAATATTTCAGTATAACAAAAAGTGTTGTCACCCGAAAATGGGTGCAAAAACACAAAGGAGATCAACAAAATGAAGACAAAGAGATTAGTAGCAATACTTCTCGTTTTAGCCGTTTTAGTTTGTGGGCTACTCGTTGCTTGTAACGAAGAATGTTCGCACGAAGACGCAGATAACAACGGAGTATGCGACGTTTGTGGAGAGAGCCTTGGTAGTGGTAATAATACCAATAACGGACCAAAGGAAACCTACACCATAAGCGTTAAGAGTATGGGTGGCGTTGGTTTTTCTAAGGTAACTCTACTGGTTTACAATAGAAACACCGACCAATTGATAG
>JAZSKG010000245.1:0-15786 GCA_045534735.1 Candidatus Stercoripulliclostridium sp. | reverse complement strand
GAAGGAAATGGCTACGATCCGACTTCCGCGTTCCGCACTAAAATTGCTTCCTTGTGAGTGTAACGAAGTGGAGTGAAGCAATTCTGCATTCTGCACTCTGCATTCTGCATTAAAAAAAGAGCCCATTTCGGGCTCCTTCTTTTAAATTATAAGTTAACTAAAACATGCTATTTGCGTTTATTGCATCTGTTCCTTCTATAGTGCCGAAGAAGACTACGTTCTTGTACATACCATATACTTTCTCTTCATCATCTTCAATCCTTTCAGATAGTTCTTCGTAGTACTCCATGGCGTCGTCTTCACTAACGAAGAAGAGCATTTCTACTACAACTTCTCCATCATCATATGCAACTAGATATGCATCAAGATTGTTGTCCGGAAGTAGAGATTGTGCTTCATCTCCATCGTATACGTCTACGTAGTATCCTGCTTCTTCCAACATATCCGTTGCTTCGGCGGGAGTAGTGGGGAAGGGGAAGAGTAGAATGAGAACGAGTACAAGTGTAACTATAACTACGATTTCTAAAAGTGCAGTTATGAGAACAAGTATCCATTGTGCTCTAGCAAATGTGCGCTTATTGGGGTTGATCTTTTCGTTCTTCTTATTGGACCAAGCAATAAGTGCTATAATGTTTACAATAGGAATCATTAGTATGATAAGCGTACCTACCCATTCTTTGGTGGTCATGGGAGGTGCTGTTACTACCATGGGTTTTTCTTCCTTCTTGGGATTTCTTTGTCCTATTCTATAATCGGTAGGATAGTATGGATCGGCTTTTGCACCATTGCCACTAACGGCACGAGCATGCTTCATTTTCTTTTGCTCTCTAGTGAGTTTTTCTTTTTTTGCCATAATGAATACTCCTTTAAACTCTTATGCTAATAAGTATACCATACTTTCGTAAGGACGTAAAGTGGTATCTTTTAGGGTATCGGGGCTGTCCTTGTAGTTTGACATCTCTAGCGAACAATGGGAGTAAGCGCAGCTTGCTGGAACTTTAAACTTGACTTCCTTGTTTTTAAAGTTACATATTACGAATAGTCTACTACCATTGTACCAACGTTCATAGCACATTATATCCTTAGAGGAGGTGTAGTTGGTTTTGTATATGCCGTTTCTTATGATCTCATTGCCCTTTCTATAAGCAATAAGTTTTTTGTAGAAGTTATAAATGCTGTCGGGATCGCTCATGGCTTCCTCTACGTTTATGTCTACGTAGTTGGGGTTAATGGGCATCCAAGGAGTGCCGGTCGTAAAGCCTGCGTTTTCACCACTAGTCCATTGAACGGGAGTTCTTGCGTGGTCACGAGCCCTCTTTAGGAGTACTTTGTGAGCAATGCCTTTAACTAAGGGTTCAAACACTCCGAACACTTTTCTAACGTAATCAACTAGTACGTCTTGGTATTCGTCCAAGTTTTTAAACGGGTAGTTTGTCATACCAATTTCTTGTCCTTGGTATACGTAAGGTACACCTTGGTGGAAGTGGGTTGCTATGGCAAGCATCTTGGCTGCTTCCTTACGATAGGGACCATAGTCGCCAACAAAGCGAGGAAGTGAACGGGGTTGGTCGTGGTTTTCTAGGTACAAGGAATTCCAACCTTTACCATAAAGTCCCCATTGCCAACGACGGAATACTTTCTTGAATTGGACGAGGTTAAACTTCTTGGGAAGAATTTGACCTATGGTGTCGCAGTTAACGTGTTCAAAGGTAAATACGGTATCAAGTTCTTCTCTGTCTTCTGCAGTATAGAGTAGACCTTGCTCTATGGTAACGCCACTTGCTTCACCTACCGTCATGCAGTCGTAATTGGAAAGAACTTCTTTGTTTAGTGCGTGTAGGTAGGGGTGGATGTTAGGGCCGTGGGTAAAGTGTTCGTCTCCACGAATACCTATGTTCCACTTGCCGTTTGGTAGACCTTCTACTTTGCTTATGTAGGTTATAACGTCGCAACGGAATCCGTCTACACCGAGGTCCAACCAATATTTTACAAGGGAGTGAACTTCCTCTCTTACTTTAGGGTTATCCCAGTTTAGGTCGGGTTGCTTTTTGGTAAAGAGGTGTAGGTACCATTCCCCGGTGGTTTCATCATAAGCCCAAGCAGAGCCTCCGAAACGTGAAGTCCAGTTGTTTGGGGGGCGTTTGCCGTTTTTACCTTTGCCCTTTCTCCAAATGTAGTAGTCGCGGTAGGGGTTATCCTTGCTCTTTTTGGATTCTTGGAACCAGTAATGTTCGTCGGAAGTGTGGTTAACCACAAGGTCCATAATGAGTTTTATACCACGAGCGTGCATGCCCTCTATCATTTCTTTCCAATCTTCAAGAGTGCCGAACTCATCCATTATGTCGCGATAGTCGGAAATGTCGTAACCGTTATCGTCGTTGGGGGATTTGTAGCAGGGGGATAGCCAAACGGCGTTTATACCTAAATCTTGTAGGTAGTCCAGTTTTTCTATTATACCTCTTATGTCGCCTATGCCGTCTCCGTTACTATCCTTAAAACTTCTAGGATAAATTTGGTATATAACGGCGTCTTTGTACCATCTACTTCTTTCCATAATTACTCCTTATTCAATAAAAATAAAGCGCATAACAAACTCTCGCGAGCGCGAGTCTTTGTTATGCGTACTCTCAAAAGGCAGGGGAAACGGTTCCCCCGGGTGACTTTAGATGTCTAGTTTGTTAAGAACTTCTTTTAATGCCTTTGCTTCTTCTATGCTAAGGGTCATACCTTTGCCCATTCTTTCGTGGTTGGGAGACCATTCACGAAGGTCAAGACGAGGGTCACGATCGTTCCAACTTACGTAGTTGAGTTCTTTGGTCCAACCTCTAGCAGAAGTGCTTAGAACACCACAGGCTTTAGTGATATCATATTTTAGTTCAGCGGGCATAATCCTTCCTCCTATGCGTATGCTTACATTAATAATATAAATAAAACGCGCGCGTGTCAATAATATTTACTATTTATTTACCATAAATAATAGATAATAGGGGTATTTTTCTCAAAAAATGGGGAAGGAGAGGTTAATTTATGCGTAAATCTTTGCCGGTTAGAACCATTAGCATGGACTTTTTCTTGTGGGAGATTCTGCTAAAAACTCTATCTCCGTACTTTTCTCTTAGTTGGTCGTGGGTGAGGTTGGAAGTAAACAAAGTGGTACTTTCACTTCTTTCATTAAGTATGCAGTAGAGATAGTTTGCGGTTACGTTTGTAATATTTGGCTCTGCGCCCAGGTCGTCTAAAATTAAAACGTCGGCGTCCACGAGGGGCTCCCATATATCTCTTTTATCGCTTTCTTTGGCGAGATGATATTTTAGGAAAAGGCTATTCATTTCTGCACTATTTAGATACAAAACGCTAAATCCACGTTTCATAAGGTTGTTTGCCAGAATGGAAATCCCATAGGTTTTACCTACGCCAACGGCACCGAATACGCCCAATATCTTAGTGTTATTGTTGGGAAATACGTTTGCTAATTTCTTTAAAATCGTATAGTATTGTGCGTAATTATCGTGGAATTTTTGGGGGAATAGGGAAAAGTCAACGGAATCAAAATTGCTTTCTTCGGTTAAGAGTCCACCACAGTTTTCCCTAAGTTTTTGGTAGATAATTTGCTTTAAGCAACTACACTCTGCACCGTTAACGAAACCGGTGTCTTTGCAGTGCGGACATTGTGGGTGAACCTTTAAATCCTCTTCCTTTATGCCAAGAGCATTCATTCTTTCGCCCAGTAGTTTTACTACTTCCTCGTAGCGCGTGCGTAAAATTTCATTTCCATTTTGGGAACCCAAACTTGCAATTTTAGCACGCAAATCTACGCGCTCTGCGTGGAGGGTGCGATATTGTTCGTCGGCAAGAAGAGTATCAAACAAGGAGTCAACTCTGACTCTTTCGTTAAATCTTCTTTCGGAAAGTACGGCGTATGCTTCTTTTTTTGCTTTTGACATAATTTCTCCTAAACATCCCAGTTATCTAGGTCTATATCTTTTACGTCACGGAATACGGAGGCGATTTCCTCTTGGGTGTATTCTTGCTTGATTACCATATCTTTGGAATCTTTCTTTTTACTTCTATTGCTACCTTCTCCCGAGCCGGACTCAAAGAATGCCTTTGCGCCACTAACGGTAAATATGCCGTTTTGCTTGAATATGAGTAGAATTTTGTTAACGTAACTCATGGGGAAGGGTTTATCTTTTGCGTTTTCTGCTACGGCAAGTACGACTTCGTGGTCAAAGCCCCAGTCCTCTATGAAAGCGCGATAGAAGTCGCGATCACGGTTGGAAATAAAAGGTTCTGCGCCCGCTTTTTCCAAAACTTCTTTTATGGCAGAATCTATTTTTGCTTGGCGAGCAACGTAGGAATTTATGCCCTCTAGGGTAACGATGCCCATCTTGTAGAATTTATCTACTACGACTTGCATGCCGTCTAGGGTTTTAACGTTACGCATAAAGCAGAATTTTGCAATGGCGAGTAGGGCGCCCTTTTCATATCCCAATTTAAGCCATGGGTTAACGTAGGTTTCAATGGGCATTTCCAGGGTAGCGTAATATGAACCGATGGTGCGAATGATTTCGCTTGCAAATGCGCGAATGTCCTCTTTTTCCTTTTGGTATGCGTTAATTTCCATTGCAGTAAGGGCGTTTTGTGAATATAGTTCATCCATAAGGCGAGTGAGTTTACTCATTCCACCCTTGCGCTTACAAATGCGTGCTGCAGTTAGTATTGCATCTAGACGGAAGCCTTTCTTAATCCATTCTGCAAATTGCTCTTGGTCTTCTACCGCGGGCTTGCTCTTTAGGCCGAGTTCGTCATAGACGAGGCGCATATCTGCGCTATCTCTTTCTAATTCGTCCAGCCTTTCGTTAACCTTGTGCATGGTGGTTAGCCCTTGTTTAGCCCAAGATGATGCTAGACCTATTACGCTTGCAGTATTGGTGGTACCACGTTTGTCACGGCAATAGCGAGCGATAAGAAGCATGGCGTTTTGTTCCATTTTGTAACTTTTCATAGTTTCTACGTACTTAAGTACGTCTTGTTCGGAAAGTATCTTTTCCGGGAAGACGCGACGTAGTTCGTCTACAAACTCACTAAACTCACGGGCATTATAGAGTACAGCCTTGGTTGCAGGCATTTTTACGGAATTATATACGACTTGGAATTCTGGGTTTTGTCTTAGGGTTACAAGGCCTAGGTCTTGCCAATACTCGTAAGCGTTTAGGATACGTTCTTCGGTAAGGCGGAGAGCAAGAGCGATTTTTTCTAGATTATTTTCGCTTTCTTCCTTTGCAAGCATAAGGCCGTAAAGGTAGACCTTTACGTCTATTGCATCGGCATCGGCAAGATACTTTGCCAAGAATACGTTGTCAATTTGGGTGTATCCTTCACGGATATAATCCCTTCCTAAACTGATGAAACCCATATTTCTCCTAAAAATTTCCCCTAAAATATAAAATTAACTATTGCAAGATTATAATTTAGAGTGTATAATTATTATAATTATGGCTCAAGGGGAACTTTTACCCTTTTGCACGGCGATAATTAATATAACACAACTTAGCGAAATTTGGTACAAAAAAATATACTGAGTTTTGCAAAACACAACATATAGTGTGCTAAAAAATATCCGGCACAAGTATATAATTTACGGAGGAGCATATGAAACTCATCAATTTGGTATTCCAAGGTATCACCGGTCGCGAAGAAAGTTACGACTTCGGCAACAAAGCAGTAGGTTGCATCGTATTACAAGACGCTAACAAAACTGCACTCACCAGTGCTTTAAGTTTTGCTTTTTACGGTAGCGTAGATCCCACTGCTTACGAACTTCCTCTTGCTGTAAACGTTAAGTTTATGATAGACGACGTTGAGTACGATCTCACTCGTGTTCTAGAAAGAGAAGAAAGTGGCGCAGTAGAAGAAAAGGTTGCACTCGTTGACCTTAACGACGGCACCATCTATGGCGAAGGCAAAGAAGATATAGACGCATATCTCCTAAGTAAAATCGGCCTTGATAAAGATGCCTTTGAAAAGTTGTTATTCATAGACGAAGAGGGTACGGCATCCATTATGGGAAGCACCTCCCAACGTGAATCTTTCGTAGCAGAGCAAATTGCTTCTCTTGCAACCTCACAAAAAGTTATAGGCAAGTATAACGCACTTAAGGAAGAAGAAAGCAACCTTAATAATTACATTGCCGACATAGAAGTTGTTACTCGCGATGAAATTAAAGAACAAACTCTTGGCGTAGATAATGCAAAAATTTCTCTAGATGCACTCCGTAAACAAATAGAAGAAGTTAACCTTGAAATCTTATACGCGGAAAAGTACCGCGAAGAACTTGATGAGTATAACGTAGCAAACGCAAAGATGGAAACCCTTCTTTCCAAGCAAGAAGAGATGTCCGCTCTAGCAGAAAAGGCTGCTCGCAGTGAAGAAGCAAAGGAAATCGCCAGCGTATTCTATAAGTACGTAGAAACCGTAAACGGACTAAACGCAACGGAAGAAAGCATTATTGCCGATACCAAAAAGATGGATGAGTTAGAAGCCAAACTTGAAGAAAGCAAGGGCAGTGAAATGCTTCTTGGCGACGAATACAAGAAGGCAAGCATCCGTGCAACCGAACTTAATGCTAAACTTCGCGAGATAGTTAAAGAGGGTGCAGTAAATCCCCAAAACGTTAAGATTAAGGATAGCATAGAAACCTACTATGCAGAAATTAAGCCCGAAATCGTAGAACTTGAGCAAAAGGAAGAAGTTCTTACTAAGGAATACGAAGAACTCAATCAAAAGATAGCAGAACTAACCGAAAGAAAACTTGCTATTCGTGAAAGTGCAGAGTACAAGAGAGCCGTTCAAGACGGAGCAGTGCTACAAGGCAACCAAGCACAACTAGAAAGTTCACTTAAAGAAAGTGAAGTTCGCCTAGAAGGTTACGAAAAGAGAAGAGCAGAACTTTACGATCAAAACCAAGTTTTTGCATCTAAGATTAAGGAACTCATGCCCGAAGTTAAGAAGTTAGAAAAAGAACTCAAGGGCAAGAACGAGAATATTCAAGACACTCTAAACCAAGATGCTCTTTACAAGCAAACCATATACACCAAGCACCTCTTTGTTTCCGATCGTGAAGTAGATCGCGATGCAGTTGTTACCAAGATTGAAAAGGTAAAGGAAGAGGTGGAAAGAAATAGAGCAAAGCGCGACGAATACAAGAAGGCAAAGGAAGAAGTACTTGCTTATCGTCAAAAACTCCTCGGCAAGCGCGAACTCTTAGAAGAAAAACTTACCGAGTACATGAGTTACAACCACCTAAGAGATATCTCCAACGATATCTTCTATGGTTCACGTTGTCCCATCTGTGACGGATTCGTAGCACACAAGAACGAACTACCCCTCCGTGACACTAAGGCCCTTGACGACCAAATCAAGGCTGTTGACGTTAAGATTAGAGATACTGAATCCAAACTTCTTGAAGCAGAATCAGGCATCGGTCAATTTGAAGCAGCACTATTTAGAGCAAGCGAATACCTAAAGAGCCTAGAAGCAACCAGAATAGAGCATACTAAAGCAATCATCAGCGTACTAAGAGAGTACAACGTTAAGTCCGTAAAAGAACTCTTCGTACTAGCAAGCAACGCAGTTGCCGATTCCAATGCTCTCGTTCAAAAGGTTGACTACTACAAGAAGAAAAAATCCGAACTTGCTCGTAACATTGAAAAGAATAACCTCGTTGTAGAAGAAATTAAATATCTTGACGCAGTTTCCATTCCCAATGAACTAGAAATCATCAAGCAAATCAGATCTCTTCTAACCGAAACCAATTCTGCTTACGATGCACTAAAGGGCTTCTACAAAGAAAAAGACGCTATTTCTCTACTCCAAGAACTACAAGTTACCGAAGCAGAGTATGAAGCACTAGAAAAAGAAATTGAAGCAAACGAAGCAAGACTAAAAGAAGTTTCCCAAGAACTTGATGAAGTTTCTCCCAAACTCATTGACCTCAAGAACAGAAACGTACTCGTTCAAGACGGCGACCAAGCACTCTCCTACGGAGAAGTAGTTACCAAGGCATACAGCGAATTCCTTTCTGCTATCGCAAAGGAAATAGAGGCTAACGAAGAGGCTAAAGAACGCGCAAAACTACTTATTCAAGGACTTAAGAAGGTTACCGGCGATATGGAAGCAGAGGTTACTAACCTAAGAGAACACATTATCGCTCGCGTTGCAAGTTTGGAAAGCGCACAAGAAACCCTCCAAGAAATGTATGCTGAATATGAAGTTAAGTTTGACGCACTCGGCATCAAGACCACCGGAGACCTTGAAGCACTTATTATACCCGACGACGAACTTGAAAGCCTAAAGACCAAAATATTCGCTTACGACGAAGACGTAGCAGTTACTCGCGACGATATCGTAAGTCTAAACGAATCCATTAACGCACACATTGGTTACTATGAGAACTACGAATCTAACGTTCAACTTCTAGAAAACCTAAGAAGTCAAGAAATAGAAGCAGTTTTGGCTTTAAGCAATGCTCAAGCAGTGCTAGAAGATATGGAATATCGTTATGCTGAACTACTAAACTCCAACAAATCACTCACTTTCGTACAAGGAAAGATAAAGGGTGTGGAAGATTTAAGTAGTGCTATTAAGGAAGGCGCACTCATAGCAAGCGACCTTGCAAGCCTAATAGTAGAAAGAGCAAACGCTATTGTTAAACTTGCAAGCAAGAACCGTTATTACGTAGAAGAGCAAGAGGGTGGTAAGTTAGCACTAATTCTTGCAGGCAAAGGCAAGGCAAGAGTAGACAAACTCACCAAAGAAGAAAGCGTACTTCTTCCCTTCGCAGTTGCTAAGGCATTTGGAGAAATAATGGTTGAACTTCTAGCAGGCGACACCGTTAGCGTATTGGTAGTATCCGGAGAAAAGAGTGATAAATTAAGCATCGCTCCCATCGTTGAGTACTCCAAAGAAAAGGAAATAGTAGTTATTCCCGAAGTAGAAAAGACCTTCCTTAGCGCAGTAAGTAAACTAGCATAATTAAAGAAAACAATCTAAAACGAGACGTTTGCGGGGCCATTGTGCTCCGCAAATTGAACGTAAAGGGGCGCGTAACGATATCTACGCGCATATATTATGAAAAGTAGTAAAAGGACAACGTTCATTATAGTTAGGATAGCAATTGAGGCCGCATTATATTTCGTGCTGACTTTTTTTGTTCCCGCTATATCTTACGGCCCTTTACAATTTAGAGTAGGGGAGGCTCTAACACTTCTACCAATTATCTTCCCCGAAGCCACCATAGGGGTAACGCTCGGTTGCCTGCTTGCAAACGTGTTTTCTCCCTATGCTTGGTACGATATGGTTTTCGGCACCCTTGCAACCTTGCTTGGAGCAGTTGGAACCTATCTTATAGGCAGACTACTAAAAGATAAGAAATTGTGGGTAAAATGCCTTGTCGGTGGTATCCCTCCGGTACTATTTAACGCAGTTATACTACCACTTATATGGTATCTTACCGGAACCGACGTCGCATACTTTGTAAACTTAGGAATGATAGCTCTCACTCAAGCAGGCGCTGTCTGGCTACTTGGCACCCCCTTAGTTATTGCTTTAAATAGAACGAAGATAGCCAAAATATAGATAAATTATGCCTTAAAATTAAGGTTAGAAAGATAGTAAAATAAATTGACTTAATAAAATATATAATATATAATTTAGTGCACGTCTAAATTGGACTATATGGAGGTAACTATGGAAAAAACAATCCCGCTCACCCAAAAGAAGTTTGACGAACTAACCGCCAAACTACAATATTTGAAAACGACTGGTAAAGCGGAAGTAGCACAAGCACTTAAAACGGCAAAAGAATTTGGCGACCTAAGCGAAAACGCCGAGTACACTGCTGCAAAAGATGCTCAAGAAAAACTAGAGATAGACATTTATAACACCGAGGAAATTCTTTCTAACGCCTATCCTATTGACGTAAGTCTACTTGGAACCAAGGAAGTTGCTCTTGGCAACAAAGTTAAGGTTCTTTACGACGGCGACGACGAAGAAGATGCCGAAGTTTACCAAATTCTTAACCGCATAGAAGTTGATTCTGCACACAATATTATTAGTGACGAATCTCCTCTCGGTTCTGCACTTATCGGCAAGAAAGTTGGCGATAAGGTAACCTTTAAGGTTCCAGGTGGTGCCCAAATTTCCCTACAAATACTTAAAATAACCAAATAAGGATATACTATGGAACAAGAAATAAAGAACGCTAACCAACAAGTACAAGAGGTTTCCGACAGTAGTGAAATTGCTGCTCGTTTGCAAAAATTAGAAGCACTAAGACTGGAAGGCAACGACCCCTATGAACAAGTAAAGTATGAAGTTACTGCAACTGCTAAAGAGATTCAAGATAACTATGCTGACTATGAAGGCAAAGAGGTTGCTCTTGCAGGTCGTATTATGTCTAAGCGCGTTATGGGTAAGGCAAGTTTCATACACGTTCAAGACGGTACTGGCAGAATTCAATCTTACGTTAGAATAGATGCCCTTGGTGAAGAAGCATATGCTGGCTTCAAAAAGTTGGACGTTGGCGACATTATTGGTCTAGTTGGCGAAGTATTCACCACTCATAAGGGTGAAATTTCCGTTAAGGCAACCAAATACACCTTGCTTTCTAAGGGACTTCTTCCCCTTCCTGAAAAGTACCATGGACTAAAGGACCAAGATACTCGTTATCGTCAACGTTACGTTGATCTAATCGTAAATCCAGAAGTTAAAGATACTTTCATCAAACGTTCTCAAATTATAACTGCAATTCGCGAATATTTGAACGCTAGGGGATATATTGAAGTTGATACTCCCATTTTGAACACCATTCCCAGTGGTGCAAACGCACGTCCCTTCGTAACTCACCACAACACTCTTGACCTAGATATGTATCTTCGTATCGCTCCCGAACTATACCTCAAGAGACTTATAGTCGGTGGTTTTGATAAGGTTTACGAAATGGGTAGACTTTTCCGTAACGAGGGCATGGATACCAAGCACAATCCTGAATTTACGACCATAGAACTTTACGAAGCATACACCGATTACTATGGCATGATGGAAATTGCAGAAGGTCTTTTCAAGTACGTAGCAGAAAAGGTTCTTGGCACCACCACTCTTAACTATCAAGGTAAAGAAATTGAACTTGGTGGCAACTGGAGAAAGGTTACCATGGTTGATCTTGTAAAAGAGGAACTCGGTCTTGACTTCAATAGTGAAGATATGGCAACTCTAATAGAAAAGGCAAAAGGTCTTGGCGTAGAAGTAGAAAAGGATACTACTTGGGGTAAACTCCTATATCAAGTATTTGACGAACTTTTGGAATGCAAACTTGTTCAACCCACCTTTGTTCTAGATTATCCCGTAGAAGTATCTCCTCTTGCTAAGAGAAAGGCAAGCGACAAGAGACTTACCGAACGTTTTGAGTTCTTTATGAACTCCTTTGAAATGGGTAACGCATTCAGCGAACTAAACGACCCCATTGACCAAAGAAAACGTTTTGAAGACCAAGTAAAAGAACGTGAAAAGGGTGACGACGAGGCTCAAATGATGGACGACGATTACGTAACTGCACTTGAGTATGGTCTACCTCCTACGGGTGGTATGGGTATTGGTATTGATAGAGCCATCATGCTCTTTACCGATTCAGCATCCATTCGCGACGTTCTCTTGTTCCCCACAATGAAGCCCATTAAGGGATAATACCATGCGTAGCCCTTTGTTTGACGCATTAAATAAAAAAGCAGAACACCTTTCTTTTCATACCCCCGGACACAACGGGGGTATCGTTATAGATAGTAGGTTGGATATTACCGAACTTAGTTATAGCGATAATTTGCTTTCCAGCGAGGGCGTAATACTGGAGAGCGAAAGAGAGGTTGCAAAGGCTTACGGAGTGGAGGGCGTTTTGTTTTCCACCTCCGGAGCAACGGCTCTCATTCATACCGTCGTACGCGCACTTAGAAATAGGGGAGAGTTTTTACTTCTTGGAGAAATACATAAATCGGTATACAATGCGTTGCGCATTAACGGAGTAAGCGCCACGCTATATCGTGGTAAAAACCTAAGGGAAGCACTTGAAAAAAGTGGAGCAAAAGTAGTAATTGTGACCTCGCCTAACTACTTCGGCATGGTAAAGGACTTGGAAAGTATAGCAAAAGAAGTAGAAAGCGCAGGTGCTATTTTAGTAGTGGACGCTTCCCATGGCGCACATTTTGCATTTTCCACGTTGCTTCCTGATTCGGCAACCAAATATGCTCATTTAGTAATCCATTCTCAACATAAAGTAATGAAAACCCTAACAGGTGGCGCAACCCTTGCTTACCAAAAGAAGTACGAAAAAGAGTTGCTTCGTGCCTTTAGAGAAATACACACTACATCTCCTTCCTATCTAACCATGCTTTCCATAGAAAGCGCAACTAAGGAACTTTGCGAAAGAGGGGAAGAACTTTTTAAGAGGGTTCAAGAGAGTGTAAAAGATTTTACTTTAAGCCTTGTGGGTACTCCTTACTCTGTAGTAAAGACCGACGACTTTAGTAGGCTTGTAGTAAAGTGCCCCACCTATGGTGACATTGTTGAAACCGAACTTGAAAAGAGGGGTATTTATGCAGAAACCATATATGGCGATAGCATTATTTTTATAGTTACCCCATATAATCACCACAACCTTACTCCTCTTTCAAATGCCTTACGTGAAATAGAGGTTGAAAAGAAAATAGTAGATGAAATAGTTTTCCCAAAGGAAGAGGAATACGTAAAACTAACTCTCTCGGGAGAGTGCGAGGAAGTACCATTTGAGGAGAGTGTCGGCATGGTATCCTATGGTGAAGTAGGACTCTATCCTCCGGGCACGCCAATAATCACCAGAGGGGAGAAAATATCCTCACAAAAGGTGGAGTTTTTGAAAGAGCATTTTAAAAACGTATTCGGGCTTGAAAATGGTCGTATACTTGTGTTAAAATAAAGGATGAAATAAAAAATCTACCTTTAGGTAGAAACGGACGGATGATATGAAAGGTAAGTTTATTACTGTAGAAGGTTGTGAAGGCGTTGGTAAATCTACCCAACTAAGACTTCTTAAGGAATATTTTGAAAAAGAAAACATAGACGCTATTTTTACGCGTGAACCCGGTGGCACTCCCGTTGCAGAAAAGATTAGGGAAATACTTCTTGATAAAAAGTTGAACGTCACCCCCAGAATTGAAGCAGAACTTTTTGCCGTTGCAAGAATGGAACACATTAACAATCGCATCAAGCCTGCTCTTGAAGAGGGCAAAGTAGTAGTTTGCGATCGTTATCTTGACTCATCGCTTGCATATCAAGGAGTTGCAAGGAATTTGGGTATAGACGAAGTATATAACATTAACTGGTACGCAAGGGACAATTGTATGCCCGATCTTACCATTTTTATTGATATGGATCCTGCTAATAGTTGGCGCAAACAAAGGGGCACTATCATTCAAAACGATAGAATGGAAGGGGAATCCAGTGAATTCCATGCTCTTTGCTACAAAGGATTCAAAGAAATGTGCGCTCGCGAACCCGAACGTATAGTATCCATAGTTCCTCACGAGGACAAAAACGTTACCCATAACGCAATTGTAGATGAATTAAAGAAAAAGGGTATAATATGCTAGGAGAACTTCTTCAAGAAAGTAAGGCGTACAAAGATTTCAGAAAGGATCTGCTCGCCGATAAAATATCCCACGCCTATCTTTTTTTAGGCGAGGATAAACTTGCAAGAAGGGAGTATATGCGTCTTTTCGCATCCACCGTTCTTTGTAGACGTGGTGGTTGTGGCGAATGTGACGTTTGCGATAAAATATATAACGATTGCCATTTGGGCGTTCATTATTATAACTTTGAAGGTAAAATGAACGTTAGAGATGCGGAAGCCCTCATAGAGGAAAGTTATAAGTCAAGTTGGGAGGCATCTGAGGTTGGCTCGGAAGAGAGAAGTAGTGGCGTAGGTAAAAAGATTTACTTCATAGATAACGCAGAAAAATTACCTCCCGTAGTGCAAAACAAACTCCTTAAGGTGTTTGAAGAGCCACCCAAAGACGTTATTATAGCGCTTTTTGCCAAGAGTTCATACGGATTACTTCAAACCATAAAGAGTAGGGCAAAGTTGAATTATCTGCCCACTTTTACAGGAGAAGAAATACATAACGCGCTCGTAAAAGAGGGATATCCTCGCGCTCAAGCAGAAATAGCGTCTGCTTTGTCCGGGGGCTCCTTTGAAAAGGCTTATGCCTTTCTTAACGACGAAAGTTATTACGAACAATACAGCGAGTGCTTTGACGTACTTAAGAATTGTAAACGTTCTACCATGGTGGTAGATTACATAAATAAACCCATATTTTCCAAGGATAACATAAGGCGCACTTTAGAGTTCTTTGAAATTATCCTTAGAGACGTAGCGGTAAAGGTTAGTGGCGCAAAAGTCCCTTACGTCACCCGTAATCGTGACTATGACCTTGGTGAAATAGCAGTAGGGTATACCCCTGCAAGCATAGCCATGGCTATTTTGGAAGTAAACCAAGGAGAGGCCATGTTGGACGCATATATTTCCCCGGTTACCGTTGCAGAAAGGGTACTATTTAAAATTTTGGAGGCAAAATATAAATGGCAATAGTAGTAGGAATCAAGTTTAAAACCAATCAAAAAACCTATTATTTTGATCCCAAAGACATTGAACTCGTAGAGGGTGATAGCGTTATCTTGGAAACTGCAAGAGGCGTAGAATTTGGTAAGGTTGTTCAAGGCATTAAAGAGGTTAGCGACGACGAAATAGTACCTCCATTAAAGCCCATCATTCGTAAGGCAACCCAAAAGGATGAAGAACAAAACGAAAGGAACCTAAACGATAGAGAACGCATCATTAAAGAAACGGTGGCAAAGGTTACTGCTCACGATTTACCCATGAAGATAGTTGATGCAGAATATACCTTTGATAGGGCTAAAATAATCATATATTTTACTGCTGAAAGCCGTATTGATTTCCGTGAACTGGTGAAGGATCTTGCAAGCCTATTCCATAATAGAATAGAACTTCGTCAAATATACGAAAGAGAGGACATAAAATTAAGAGGGGCTCTCGCTCAATGTGGTAGACCTTGCTGTTGCATAACCTTCCTACAAGACTATGAAAAGGTATCCATGAAAATGGCAAAATATCAAGGTTTATCCCTAAATCCCACCAAAATCAACGGATGTTGTGGAAAACTCATGTGTTGTCTAAGGTATGAAAACGACTACTACCAACAAATGAGCAAGAAGATGCCCAAAGAGCATTCTGCCGTCATTACTCCAGAAGGCGAGGCAACCGTTATGGAAAACGATGCTCTTCGTGAAGAGGTAAAGGTAAAGATACCCACCAATGACGGAGCATATACCGTAAAGAGATTCCCACTTAGTCAAATTAAGCCCAAAAATGCCCAATCCCAACAAAGCCAACAAGTGGTTGAAGTGGACGACGAGGAAGAGGAAGAATAAGATTTTAGTAGGGGAAAATAGCGCTAAGAATGGATAATTAGTATTGACATTCTTGCGCGCGAGTGATAATATATAAACATAAATAAAATACATTTCTATCAAGGAGAAACATTATGGCATACGTTATTAACAAAGATGAATGTGCAGGCTGTGGCGCTTGTGCAGGTACTTGTCCCGTAGAAGCAATCGCAGAAGTAGACGGCGTTTATGAAATCAACCAAGACGTTTGTCTCGGCTGTGGTGCTCAACTGG
>JAZSKG010000301.1:0-13109 GCA_045534735.1 Candidatus Stercoripulliclostridium sp. | reverse complement strand
GGCGGATTCTTTGTTTTTAAAAGTAGTTCGCTAAAATGCGCGATATTAGAAGAACTTAAGTTTGAGTTATCTCTTATTTCAACAAGGTTTAGGTAAAACGCGTTAGTTTAGATGAAGTACGAAGGAAAATAAAAAAATCCGCGACCGACTTTACATAGAAGTAAACGACCGAGCGGATTTTTTTGTTTTTCAAAGTAGTTCGCTAAAATAACGCGTTTTAGAATAGGCCGGTGATAACCCCATCCTCACTCACGTCTATCTTCTCTGCTGCCGGAACCTTAGGTAGACCGGGCATGGTCATAATGTCCCCGGTAAGTGCTACTATGAAACCTGCGCCGGCAGATACTTTTACGGAACGTACGGTTACTATAAAACCGGTGGGTGCGCCTAAAAGTGCAGGATTATCGCTGAAGGAATATTGGGTTTTTGCCATACATACGGGAATCTTATCAAATCCGAGTTGGGTTAGAGTTGCAATTTGCTTTTTGGCTTCTTGGGTGAAACTTACGCCATCTCCACCATAAACGTTCTTTACGATTGCCTCTATCTTTTCTTCTATGGTTCCTTCTAGTGAGTAACTGAATGAGAAGTTGTTTTCTTGTTCACAAAGACGTACTACCTCTTCTGCAAGAGCCATACCGCCCTTTCCACCTTCTGCCCATACGGTAGAAAGTACAACGTTAACGCCAAGTTCTTTGCACTTCTTTATTACGAGGTCTATTTCTGCATCGGTATCGGTGGGGAAACGGTTAACTGCTACAACACAGGGAAGTTTGTATACGTTTACCATGTTGGATACGTGACGGAGAAGGTTAGGTAGTCCCTTTTCTAGTGCAACTAGATTTTCGTTACCTAGTTCGGTTTTGAGTGCGCCACCGTGCATCTTGAGTGCGCGTACGGTGGCAACAACAACTACTGCGCTGGGTGTTAGTCCGGTCATACGGCACTTGATATCTAGGAACTTTTCTGCGCCCAAGTCTGCGCCAAAGCCTGCTTCGGTTACGGCATAATCGCCAAGTTTCATAGCCATTCTAGTAGCGATTACAGAGTTACATCCGTGTGCTATGTTAGCAAAAGGTCCACCATGTACGAATGCAGGAGTGCCTTCCAAGGTTTGTACTAGGTTGGGTTTTAATGCATCTTTTAGAAGTGCTGCCATTGCGCCAACAGCCTTTATTTGTCCACAAGTTACAGGCTTATTGTCATAGGTATAACCAACGACTATGCGACTTAGTCTGTCCTTAAGGTCGGTAATGGAACTTGCAAGACAGAATACTGCCATTATTTCACTTGCAACGGTAATATCAAAGCCATCTTCACGGGGAGTGCCGTTGGGCTTTCCACCTAGACCATCAACAACAAAACGAAGTTGACGATCGTTCATATCAACGCAACGCTTCCAAACGATACGTCTGGGGTCAATGCCTAAAGGATTGCCTTGTTGAATGTGGTTGTCTATCATTGCAGCGAGAAGGTTATTTGCTGCGCCTATTGCGTGGAAGTCGCCTGTAAAGTGAAGGTTAATGTCTTCCATGGGTACTACTTGAGCATATCCACCACCGGCGGCGCCACCTTTAACACCAAATACCGGTCCAAGAGATGGCTCACGAAGAGCAACAACTACGTTTTTGCCTATCTTCTTTAGGCCGTCGGCAAGTCCTATGGTAGTGGTGGTCTTGCCCTCTCCTGCAGGGGTGGGGGTAATAGCCGTAACAAGAATGAGTTTACCATCTTTTCTGGTGCTTTCTTTTAGTAAAGAATAGTCAACTTTTGCCTTGTACTTGCCATATTGCTCAACGTACTTGTCGTCTACGTTTATTGCACTAGCAATTTCGGTAATAGGTTTCATTTTGCATTGTTGAGCAATTTCAATGTCGGTTAAATAAGCCATTTTTTTCTCCTTTTTAACTTTATGTTTTATTTAAAATATTTTACTGCTGATTCAAAGAGTGCCATATCGTACTCGCCAAGTACGTTCTTGTAAAGGCCGTAGCCCTTTCTTTCCGAGTGTCCCATCTTACCAAAGACTCTGCCGTCCGGAGAAAGGATGCCCTCTATTGCCATGGTACTACCATTGGGGTTAAAGCGAATATCGGTGGTTGCGTTATTCTCTAGGTCTACGTATTGAGTCATGATTTGTCCTTTCTTTGCAAGTTCTTCCACAAGTGTATTGGATGCAATAAACTTACCTTCGCCATGAGAGATAGGTACGTTGAATACGTCGCCTACGTTTACACCCTTTAGCCAAGGAGAGTTGTTGGAACAAACTCTAACTCTAACAATTCTGGATTGGTGACGACCTATATCGTTATAGGTAAGAGTGGGGCAATTTTCATCAGTATCAATAATCTTGCCGTAGGGAACCAAACCTAATTTTACAAGGGCTTGGAAACCGTTACATATACCACCCATTAGACCGTCGCGATTGTTCAAAAGTTCACCCACTCTTTCCTTAACTTCTGCGTTATCCAAGAATGCTGTTATAAATGTACCGGAACCATCCGGCTCATCACCGCCCGAGAAGCCACCGGGAACAAATACTATTTGACTTTCCTTGCACTTCTTTGCAAACTGCTCTACAGAATATGCAACGTCGTCACTGGTAAGGTTGTGTATCACGAATATACTGGGATCAGCACCTGCATCTCTAAATGCCTTTGCCGTATCAAACTCACAGTTCGTGCCAGGGAATACTGGAATGAGAACCTTGGGACGTGCAACCTTAATGGAAGGTGCAATAACCTTGTCGCTAACGTAACTAAAGTTCTTTAGTTCTTGCTTGCGGGTCTCTATGTTGCAACTATAAATGGGCTCAAGTTTGTTTTCGTATATTGCTTGGAGTTCGCTTAGGTCTAATACATTATCGCCTAGCATAATAACCTTTTCTTCCGTGGTGTAACCAAGGGTTTCGCCTACTTCCTCTTCTCCATTTAGTTCTAGAATAAAGGCACCATAGTTATACTCAAAGAGTTCTTTTACGGAAACGTCACTATTAAACTTAAAGCCTATCTTGTTTCCAAGTGCGCTCTTTAGAATACCTTCTGCTATACCACCATAGGTGGGGGTGTATGCAGAAATTGCTTCGCCACTCTTAAGTAGTTCTACCACGGTTTGGTAAACCTTAACTAGACTTTCGGTAACCGGTAATCCGTTATTATCATAATCGGGCTTAATAACCACAACCTTGGAGCCGGTCTTCTTAAACTCGGGAGAAACAACCCTTTCTACCTCGCCTGTTGTTACCGCAAAAGATACCAGCGTGGGAGGAACGTCTATGTCTTCAAAACTACCACTCATACTATCTTTACCACCTATTGCAGCGCACTTGAGTTCCTTTTGTGCTTTGAATGCGCCTAGTAGTGCGCTAAAGGGTTCGCCCCAACGTTTTGCATCTTTACCAAGTTTCTTAAAGTATTCTTGGAAGGTAAGGTATATGTCCTTATAATCTGCGCCACTGGCAATAAGTTTAGAAACACTTTCTACTACTGCAAAGTATGCGCCGTGGTAAGGGCTCTTCTCTGCAATATATGGATTGCCACCCCAACTCATAAAGGAAACGGTGTTGGTGTGCTTTTCCTCTACAGATACGAGATGCACCATTGATTGAGGAGGAGTTTGTTGATACTTTCCACCAAAAGGCATTAGTACGGTGCCGGCACCTATCGTGGAGTCAAAGCGCTCGGAAAGTCCACGCTTGGAGCATACGTTCAAGTCACCCGCCAGTGCCTTATAACCGGACACGAAATCGGTAACTTCCGTTTTACTAAAATCTTTAGAACCGATCGCTTCAACCACAACGTGTTTTTCTGCGCCGTTGCTATTTAAGAAATCACGGGAAATATCACAAATGACGTTACCATTCCAACTCATAACCAAGCGATTACGATCTGTAACGGTTGCAACAACGGTTGCTTCCAAGTTTTCATCGTTTGCTAATTTAATGAATTCGTCAACTTTATCGGCCTCTACTACAACTGCCATTCTCTCTTGAGATTCACTTATTGCAAGTTCGGTGCCGTCTAGACCTTCATACTTTTTGGGTACTGCGTTAAGGTTAATTTCTAGGCCATCGGCAAGTTCGCCTATTGCAACGGATACGCCACCTGCGCCAAAGTCGTTACAACGCTTGATGAGTAAAGATGCCCTTTCGTTACGGAAAAGTCTTTGTAGTTTTCTTTCTTCGGGAGCATTACCCTTTTGAACTTCTGCGCCGGACTTAGTTAGTGATTCGGTAGTGTGAGATTTACTTGATCCGGTTGCACCACCACATCCGTCACGACCGGTTCTGCCACCAATGAGTATTATCTTATCCCCTGCACTTGGGCACTCACGTCTAACGTTCTTTTGGGGAGTAGCCGCTATAACTGCACCTATCTCCAAACGTTTAGCAACGTACCCTTCGTGGTATATTTCATCTACTTGACCGGTCGCAAGTCCTATTTGGTTGCCATAGGAAGAATATCCTGCTGCTGCAGTAGTTACTATCTTTCTTTGGGGAAGTTTACCTTTTATGGTTTCTTTAACGGGCTTCAAAGGATTTGCTGCGCCCGTTACACGCATTGCTGCGTAAACGTAAGATCTACCAGACAAAGGATCGCGAATTGCTCCACCTATACAAGTTGCCGCACCACCAAAAGGTTCTATTTCGGTGGGGTGGTTGTGGGTTTCATTCTTAAAGAGAAGTAGCCAATCTTCCTCTTTACCCTCCACGTTAACCTTGATTTTTACGGTACAAGCATTAATTTCTTCGCTCTCGTCAAGTTTTGTTAGGTATCCTTGCTTCTTTAAAATTTTTGCAGCAATAGTACCTATGTCCATTAGGTTTATGGGCTTGGTTCTACCAAGTTCTTTGCGCGTTAAGATATATTCTTCATACGTGTCTTGCAAGAGTTTATCTTCAAAAGTAACGCTATCTATGGTAGTGTTAAAAGTGGTATGACGGCAATGGTCAGACCAGTAAGTGTCTATCATTCTAACTTCCGTAATGGTGGGGTTGCGATTTTCACTTATGAAATATTGTTGACAAAATGCTATATCGTCAACGTCCATTGCAAGGCCATACTCTTTAACGAAGTTTTGTAATTCCTCGCGATCAAGGTTTATGAAGCCCTCTAAAGTTGCAACTTCCGTGGGAATTTCATGTACTTGCTTTAGGGTAACAGCCTCTTCAAGGCTTGCTTCCCTTGCTTCAACGGGATTGATTACGTGCTTCTTTATTTGGTTAAATTCGGCTTCGGTTACATCACCGTATACGCAGTAAACTTTAGCCGTCCTTACGAGAGGACGATTCTTTTGGCTAATAAGTTGAATGCATTGTGAAGCAGAGTCTGCTCTTTGGTCAAATTGTCCGGGAAGATACTCAACTGCAAATACCTTTGCTCCTTCACTTTCTATGGAAGAAGTAGCATTATCCATTTGAGGCTCGGAAAAAACAGTCTTTACAGAGTAATCAAAAAGTTCCTTTTCAATGTCCTCAACGTCATAACGATTTATAACGCGAATGTTTTTAACGCTACCTATTTCCAATATGTCGCGTACTTCTTTTGTTAAACTTTGTGCTTCGTGGTCAAAGCCAGCCTTCTTTTCAACGTAAATCCTATAAACCATGTTAAGCCTCCGTTTTCTTAAGTGCTCGTTGTCCAATATCTTTTCTAAAATAGGCGTTTTCAAAACCAATGCGCGCAACTTTATCGTAAGCCTTATCTACTGCTTCCTTTAGATTGTTTGCCGTTGCAGTAACGCCTAAAACTCTACCACCACTAGTGAGAAGTTTACCCTCTTTTCTTATGGCGCCAGCAACGTATACGCTATCCTTTAATTCTTCAGGAATGGTAATTTCGTATCCCTTTTTATATGCACTTGGATACCCATCTGAAGCCATTATAACACAGCACGCGCTACCTTCCGAGAACTTAACTTCGGTGGAGGCAAGAGTACCATCGGTCGTTGCTTGCATAATGGTTAGTAAATCACTTTCTAAAAGAGGAAGAACAACTTGGGTTTCGGGATCGCCAAAGCGACAGTTGTATTCAATTACCTTGGGGCCATTTGGCGTAAGCATCAAGCCAAAGTACAAGCATCCCTTAAAGGTCCTACCCTCTTTGTTCATTGCATCTATGGTGGGAAGGAATATCTTTTCCATACATTCCTTAGCGACCTCTTCGGTGTAGTAAGGATTGGGAGCAACCGTACCCATTCCACCGGTATTTAAACCTTCGTCGTTATCGCGTGCGCGCTTATGGTCCATGGAAGAAACCATGGGTACGACCGTCTTACCATCAGTAAAGGAAAGCACGCTAATTTCGGGACCGGTTAAGAATTCTTCAATTACAATTCTAGTACCACTATCACCAAAAATTCTGCCTTCCATCATGGAGTTTACGGCATCAATTGCCTCGTCCATATCTTTAGCAATTATTACGCCTTTACCCAGCGCAAGTCCGTCTGCCTTTATAACTATGGGCATATTGCAAGTCTTAAGATACTCAAGGGCAGATAATCTCTCTGTGAAAATTTCATATCTTGCCGTTGGTATATTGTACTTTTTCATTAGGTCTTTACTAAAAGCCTTGCTTCCCTCTATGATTGCAGCCTTTTTGTTGGGGCCAAAACAGGGAATACCCTTTTCATTTAATGCATCTACACAGCCTAGACACAACGGATCGTCGGGAGTAACTACTGCGTAGTCAATGGCATTTTCTACTGCAAATGCTACTATTTTTTCCACGTCGGTTGCTTTGATGTCCACGCAAGTTGCATCTTCGCCGATACCACCGTTGCCGGGGCAAGCAAATATCTCTTTAACACTATCGTTTTTCTTTAGTGCCTTTATGACTGCGTGTTCTCTACCACCGCCACCTACTACTAGTATTCTCATATTTTTCTCCGTTTCTATCTTAGTGATGGAACAATCTCATTCCAGTAAAGCACATTACCATGCCGTGACGATTTGCTGCTTCAATTACTAGATCATCGCGAATGGAGCCACCGGGTTCAACTACGTACGATACGCCACTTCTTGCAGCCTTATCAATGTTGTCGTAGAAGGGGAAGAATGCGTCGGAAGCAAGGGTTACGCCCTTAACGGTTGCAAGATATGCATCCTTTTCTTCTCTGGTAAAGCGCTCGGGGCGAACTTTAAAGTACTTTTGCCATACGTCGTCGCCTAGTACGTCTAGATAATCTACGTCGCTTAGGTATAGGTCAATAACGTTATTCTTGTCGGGTCTTCCTACGCCGTCTGCGAACTCAAGGTTAAGCACTCTGTCACTTTGACGAAGTATCCAAAGGTCTGCCTTTTGTGCTGCAAGACGAGTACAATGTATACGTGATTGTTGTCCTGCTCCAACACCAATTGCTTGACCATCCATTGCAAAGCATACGCTGTTAGATTGGGTATATTTTAGGGTGATAAGAGCAATTATCATATCAACCATTTTTTCTTCTGGAAGATCTTTATTTTCGGTTACTATGTTTTGGAGTAGTTCCTTGTTGATTTTAAAGTTGTTTCTTCCTTGCTCAAAGGTAATACCGAATACGTCTTTGGTTTCTTGAACTTCGGGTACGTAGTTGGGATCAATTTTTACAACGTTATAACTGCCCTTTCTCTTGTTTTTTAGAAGAGCAAGGGCTTCCTCGCTATAACCGGGAGCAATAACGCCGTCACTAACTTCACGAGCAATAATCTTTGCAGTAGTTAGGTCACATTCGTCGGAAAGTGCCACCCAGTCACCAAAACTGCTCATTCTATCAGTACCACGTGCTCTAGCATAAGCGCATGCAAGGGGGCTATCGTCTAGACCTTCTATGTCGTCTACGAAACAAGCCTTCTTTAGTTTAGCACTAAGGGGCTTACCTACTGCGGCAGAGGTAGGAGATACGTGTTTGAAAGAGGTTGCACATACCATGCCGGTTGCTTCTTTAATTTCCTTAACCAATTGCCAAGAGTTAAAAGCATCTAGGAAATTGATGTAGCCGGGACGTCCGGAAAGAATTTCAATGGGAAGGTCGGAACCATTCTTCATGTAAATCTTAGCGGGTTTTTGGTTGGGGTTACAGCCGTACTTTAATTCAAATTCTTTCATTTTTATCTCCTTATTTGTTTTTGTTGATGAGTCTATTTTCTTCTTTGCCGGTTTGAAGGTCAACGTATCTTACGTAAAGGGAAATTTTATTTGCCTCGTTCAAGTTGTCCCAAAGGTTTTGGGTAAATGCGTCTATGTCGTTATTTATGAATACTCTTTCGGGTTCGCCTTGGAAAGTGGGAATGGGGTTACCATCACAAACGTAGGTGTGAATGAAGTGACCTAGTCCGTTTAAGGGGCTATAAGAATAGGTGTAACGATTGCAAGCACTACCTACTGCATCTGCAGACTTTAGGATACTCATTTCGTAGGTAAAGTCCCCCTCTCCAAAGGTTATCATACCACTAATACGAGGGGTTAGGTTGGGAGCATCGGGCTCAAATTCTCTGCTTTCTAACGCACACTTGAAACACTTGCCGTTTTGGAGACCTTCATAGATAGTATCGGTTTGATCGCCGTTGGTTACTATAAGTTTGTTTTCAAACTTTCTAATGGCGGCATAAATAATTAGGCTGGGATCTTCTACCTTGCTTGCATCAAAGGGCTCGGTAAATACTTCACCGTTCTTTTCTGTAAACACGCGATTACGAGAGTTTGCACTTCTTCCCATAATGAAATATGCGCTAACTGCTTTTGTGCCGTCCTCGGTCTTACCAAGCACTATGCCTCTACCAACGTAAGCGTTATCTTTAATGAGTTCGCCAATATCGTGAATCTTGTAAATATCCATGAATTTATCTCCTTTCGTTCATTATTTTTTTGCTTATTTTTTCTACTGATAAGGGTAAAATTATCCATTCGGCCTCTTCCATTACCCTCTTTTGTAATATTTCCGGGGTGTCCCCCTCTTTAATTTCTACTGCCTTTTGCATAATGATTTCGCCACCATCGGGGATTTCATTTACAAAATGCACCGTTGCACCCGTAACCTTTACACCATAGTTAAGAGCACTCTCGTGTACGCGAAGTCCATAAAAACCCTTTCCACAAAAAGAGGGAATAAGGGCGGGATGGACGTTTATAATACGCTTATCGTACTTAGACGTAAAATGCTCGCTTAAGATTGACATAAAGCCTGCAAGCACTATGAGGTCTATTTGATTTTCTTCAAGTAAAGATATTATCTTGTCCTCAAACTCAATTTGAGAAGCACAATCTTTCTTGCGTACAACGGCACTCATAATACCGTTTTGCTTTGCTCTTTCCAGCGCATAGGCAGTACTTACGTTGGAAATTACAAGAGATATCTTTCCACTTTCAATAATGCCACTCTTTTCTGCATCTATGAGTGCTTGTAAGTTAGTGCCTCCACCGGAAACAAGTACTGCTATTTTAGTTTTCACTATTCTCGTTCTCCTTGTTTACTGTGGGCTTTTTCTCTTTTACGAGAAGTTTAAGTGCCGGGAATAACATGGCACCTATACTGTTGCCTAAAATTATGGTCCAAATATATCCCAGTCCCTTTGCGCTCCATTCCCCTGCTACTGCAAAGTATCCCATGTCTGCGATACTATGTTCAAATCCGGAAAGAATGAATACGGGAATACAGAATATTATACCGACCACAGTCTTTTTTTCTCTATAAAGAGAAACTGCTATATACATTAAAATACCACAGAATATTGCTCTTATTAGTGCAGAAGCAAAGCCTTGGGAAAGTTTTGCGCTAACAACGGAAACTGCCGTTTCTTGTAGATTGGGAAGAGCAAAACCTAACATTGCTCCAAATGCCATCATGGCAAGGGTGTTGCCAAGAAGTCCAAGAAGAAGGGTACTGATATCTTGCTTGGAATGAGCATTTACAATAAAACCGATTTTACCAGTATAAAGGTTATATCCTTTGTAGCAGATGGTTAGGAGTGCAACGCTAAACATAACTGCACCAACGTATTTATTGGCAGATGCTAAATAAACGGCACAACCTATACTTATCATAATGCCTGCTAAAAAACCGTAAACTATATCTTTTAAAATGCTTTTTATCATTGGTTAAATTCCCGTTATTTAATGGTTATTTTGTTATCGCTCTTAACGATTTCGCCAAGTAGATATGCGTCTTCGCCGTTTGCCTTTAAAATGCTTAGTGCTTTTTCAAGATCCTCTTTTGCAACAACAATGCTCATACCTACACCCATATTGAAGGTGTTAAACATATCTCTTTCGTCTATACCTCCAACCTTTTGTATAAGTTTAAATATGGGGAGAACTTTAACTGCATCTTTTTCTATAACTGCGCCTAGGCCGTTAGGAATAGAACGTGGAATATTTTCATAAAAACCGCCACCGGTAATGTGGGAAATACCCTTTACCTTAACTTGTTCCATAAGGGCTAGAGCGGACTTAACGTAAATCTTAGTGGGGGTAAGAAGGGTTTCACCTAGCCCCTTGCCACCTAGTTCTTCTTTGTAGCCGTTAAGATCTTTGTTTTCAACGTCAAAAACCTTTCTTACCAGTGAGAAACCATTGGAATGAACACCCGAAGAAGGAAGTGCTATTATAACGTCACCCTCAGCCATGTCTTCTTTACGAATAACGTTTTCTTTATCAACGATACCTACAGCAAAACCGGCAAGGTCGTATTCGTCAATAGGATAGAAACCGGGCATTTCTGCAGTTTCTCCACCTATGAGTTCTGCTCCGGATTGTACGCAACCTTCTGCAATACCTTCAACTATGGATGCAATCTTTTCGGGAACGTTTTTGCCACAAGCAATGTAGTCCAAGAAAAACAAGGGTTTTGCACCACAGCAGATAACGTCGTTAACGCTCATTGCAACACAGTCTATACCTACGGTGTTATGTTTATCTAGCAAGAATGCAAGTTTAAGTTTAGTGCCAACGCCATCGGTACCTGAAACCAAAATGGGATTCTTATATCCGGTTAGATCAAGTTCAAACAAACCACCAAATCCACCTATATCACTAGACTTGGAGGTAACGATGGTTCTTGCAATGTGTTTTTTCATTAATTCAACGGCTTTGTAACCGGCAGTAATATCTACACCTGCTTCTGCGTATGCTATTGATTTTGATTGTTCGTGCATAGTTTATCTCCTTATTTTTCTTTTCCGTTCCAACAATAAGTGCACAGGTTACACTCATCAATTCCTATTGCTTTTACAAGTCCTTCCAGGGTTTGGAATTCAAGAGTACTAAAGTGCATCTTCTTGCAGATAGCCTCTCTCATCTTTTTACCCCTTTCGGTATTAGAATCAACGTATTCGTCAAGATGCTTTAATCCCTCTTCGCCCTCAAGTTCAACTATGGTTCTTCTGGTAATAAGTTCCATATCGGAAGTGGCGCGTGAGAAGTTTAGATATTTGCATCCGTACATAATGGGAGGACATGCAGAGCGAATATGTACGCTCTTTGCGCCGTGCTCGTACAAAAAGTCTACGGTTTCACGGAGTTGCGTGCCTCTTACTATGGAGTCGTCTACGAAAAGCAAATCTTTGCCGTTAATGAGGTCGTGTACGGGGATTTGCTTCATTTTTGCAATTCTGTTGCGATCCACTTGACTATTAGGCATAAAACTACGCGCCCACGTGGGCGTGTACTTTATGTACGGACGTGCAAATGGAATCTTAGATTTATTTGCATAACCTATGGCGTGAGGGGTACCACTATCCGGCACTCCGCTTACGTAGTCTAGTTTTAGATTCGGGAATTTTTCTTGATCTTTTTCTGCTAGACTTTCGCCGTTACGACAACGCATAACCTCTACGTTTATGCCCTCATAGGAAGTGGTCGGATAACCATAATAAGACCACAAAAAAGCACACATCTTCATTTCCTTGCGAGCAGGAGAAAGGGTTATTACTTCCGTAGGAGTAATTTCTACAATTTCTCCCGGTCCTAGGTCGCGTACCATTGCGTAATCTAGTTTTTCAAAGGCATAAGACTCAAAAGAGAAGCAATAACCATATTCGTTTTTACCGATCTGAATGGGTAGTCTACCATAACGATCACGAGCAGCGATTACGTTGCCACCCTCCTTAAGAACGACTATGGAAGCAGTTCCGTCTATTACCTCTTGTGCGAATTTTATGCCATCTACAAAATTATCTTTTTGGCTAATGAGAGAAGCAACCAACTCCACCATATTAATACGATTGCCGGTTGCTACGCTAAAGTGCCCGCCGGTGGTGTCCAAAAAGTTATTTATGAGTTCTTCATAATTGTTTACGTGCCCTATTACGCTCATGGCAAAAGTGCCGAGTTTGGAGCGAATCATAAGGGGTTGAGGGTCGTAATCAGATATACATCCAATTACGCTATTACCCTTCATTTCTTCAAAGATATTTTCAAACTTAGTCCTAAAAGGCGCGTTTTGAATGTTGTGGATTTTACGCTGTAAACCAAGTTCTTCGTCGTAAGCGGCAAGACCCGCCCTGCGAGTTCCTAAGTGTGAATGATAATCCGTACCAAAGAATACGTCGCTAAGACAATCTTTTGTTGATACTATGCCAAATATTGCTCCCATTTTTCCCCCTACGTTTATTTAGCGAAGAAAAGTTTGGAAAGAGTCATAGGATCTACGTATTCGCCATCCTTGTAAACACGCATATTACCGGATGCGATTTCGTCTATTAGCATTACGCTACCGTCTTTGTCATAGCCAAATTCAAACTTGATATCGTAAAGTTCAAGACCTTTTTCCTTTAGGTCACCTGCAACTATTGCAGTAATCTTTTGGGTCATATCTTTTACGTCGTCGTATTGTTCTGCAGTCATAACGCCAAGGTCAATAAGTCCGTCTTTAGTTACTAGAGGATCACCCTTTTCGTCGTTTTTGAAGGTGGTTTCTACGTATGCGGGAAGATCTTGACCGAGAGTGCAGTAATCGGAGTATCTTCTAAAGAAACTACCTACTGCCTTGTAACGGCATATAACTTCTAGGCCCTTACCGAACGCTTTAGCGGGAAGAACTTCCATGGTGGTGTCTTCTAGGTTCGCAGAAACGTAATGTGTCTTAATGCCTGCTTCGTTAATCTTTTCAAAGAAATATATAGACATACGTAAGTT
>JAZSKG010000207.1:0-1860 GCA_045534735.1 Candidatus Stercoripulliclostridium sp. | reverse complement strand
CGTTGAACCGTCTAGAGAAATGATATCTCCTTCTTTATAGGTTTTGCCTGCAAGAACTAAGGTCTTGTTATCTTCGTCGAAACTTGTGATTGCAGAACAGCCTGATACACAGCAAGTTCCCATACCACGAGCAACAACGGCTGCGTGAGAGGTCATACCACCACGAACGGTTAGAATACCTTGAGCGGCCTTCATGCCTTCAATGTCTTCAGGAGAGGTTTCCAAACGAACTAGAACAACCTTCTTACCTTGAGCGGCCCATGCTTTTGCGTCTTCAGCAGTGAAAACGATTTGACCACAAGCAGCACCGGGAGATGCGGGAAGAGCCTTACCCATTAACTTACCATTCTTTAATGCTTTAGCATCAAATTGGGGGTGAAGTAGAGTATCAAGGTTTCTGGGGTCAATCATAAGAACTGCTTTTTCTTCACTAATCATACCTTCGTCAACTAGATCACAAGCAATCTTGAGTGCTGCACGTGCAGTTCTCTTACCATTACGGGTTTGTAGCATATAGAGTTTCTTATCTTGGATGGTGAACTCCATGTCTTGCATATCTCTATAGTGGTTTTCAAGAATGTCACATACCTTTACGAATTCATCGTAAACAGCGGGCATAACTTCTTTAAGTTGGTCAATGGGTTGGGGAGTACGAACGCCAGCAACAACGTCTTCACCTTGTGCATTCATAAGGAATTCGCCCATAAGTTTCTTTTCACCGGTTGCAGGGTTACGAGTAAATGCAACGCCGGTACCAGAGGTTTCACCCATGTTACCAAATACCATTTGTTGTACGTTAACTGCGGTACCCCAACTATAAGGGATATCATTGTCACGACGATAAATATTTGCACGGGGGTTGTCCCAAGAACGGAAAACAGCCTTGATTGCGCCAAATAGTTGTTCGGTAGGATCGCTGGGGAAGTCTGCGCCTATCTTTGCTTTGTATTCTGCCTTGAATTGGTTTGCAAGTTCTTTTAGATCTTCTGCAGTTAGGTCTATATCTTGAGTAATACCTTTCTTAGCCTTCATTTCATCAATGAGTTCTTCAAAGTATTTCTTACCAACTTCCATAACAACGTCGGAATACATTTGGATAAATCTTCTGTAGCAGTCCCATGCCCAACGGGGGTTACCGGACTTCTTAGAAAGAACTTCTACAACTTGTTCGTTAAGACCAAGGTTTAGGATGGTATCCATCATGCCAGGCATGGATGCTCTAGCACCGGAACGAACGGAAACTAGAAGAGGATTTTCCATAACACCAAACTTCATGCCGGTGATTTCTTCCATCTTGGTGATGTTTTCCATAATTTCAGCACAGATAGCGGGATTGATTTCTTTACCGTCATCATAGTACTTAGTGCACGCTTCGGTAGAAATGGTGAAACCTTGGGGAACGGGTAGACCGATTTTGGTCATTTCTGCAAGGTTAGCGCCCTTACCACCGAGAAGTTCGCGCATGGTGCCGTTGCCTTCTTTGAACAAGTAAACGTACTTTGTCATATTTAATCTCCTATAAAAAATAGTTTTGTTGTATATTCACACTCAAACATTATACTTTAAATCGCGCGCAAGTGCAAGTAAAATCGTGCTTATTATAAATATATTTATAAAATCTTTAGCAATATCGCTCCGTTTATTGTAAGGAATTTAAAATCTTAAGACTTTCTACAACTGAATTAAATTTTTCTCCTATCCTATCCCTATAAATTAGGTTTACGTAGTTTAAAGTTTGAATCACGTCGTTTAAACTTAATTCCAACGTTTCAAGATCCTCAACGTTAGCATTCTTGTATGCACTAAAAAGCCTCGTTACTTTTAACGGAAGTTCTTCTTCGTCTACGTTAATGAATTGTT
>JAZSKG010000194.1:0-1954 GCA_045534735.1 Candidatus Stercoripulliclostridium sp. | reverse complement strand
TAAAAAAGAACTACAAGAAATTAGAGATAAATACAAGTGTAAACGATTAACTACCATTATCAATAGCCTAGAGGATATAGATTTTAAACCTCAAGTATTTGATCCTACTAAACGCACCAATAAGCGTTGTATAGTAACTCTTAGCGAAAATGGTGGTGTTAAAGTACTTTCAACAAGGAATTTCATTTCTGCTAATCGTGACGTTGAATCAAGTGGATTAGACGGCCTTACAAAGTGTATACATGAAGTAAAACCCGATCACACCGTATTGGTATTTAGTAACCAAGGAAATTGCTATAAACTTGACGTGAACGGTGTAAATGAAAAGCAATGGAAAGAAAAGGGTGATTCTCTTAATACGCTATATCCAGCCTTTGCATCTAAAGATGAAAGGGCTATAGCCGTGCTTTCTGCGAATCCCGATGAACTTGATAACGAAGAAGTTTATATCTATACGCGTAACGGTATGGTAAAAAAGACCCTTTTCCGTAACTACTTCGTTGCAAAGGAAGCCTACCAAGTAATTTCACTTAAAGAGGACGATGAAGTTATAGGGGTTGAATTGCTTAAAGAGAACTCAACTATAATTTTTGTAACGTCAGATGGACAATGTGTGAACTCGGAAGTTGATGACTACCCATTGCATGGTAGAATAGCCGGTGGCGTAATAGGTGTTAACTTGAATAAAGATGCTCACGTTGTATTCGCCGGTCAAGTAGAAGTAGAAATGGGATATGATGCAGACGGAAACGAAGCATATATGCCACTGGGCGAAATAGTTGTGATAACGGAAAAGGGCACAGGCAAGAAGGTTATTGCTTCTGAATTTAGCCCAATGAAACGTGCTCGTAAAGGATTAAGAATTATTGATATTTATGGCGAACCTTATAAGGTATCATTTGCTTCACTAGTACTTGAGCCTTATAAACTTGCATTCATAGATGAAGAAAACAATCTCCATGAGGTGGATACTGAAGATATTCGCATTGAAAGAAAAGACACTAAGGGTAAACCGATATTACGTGGAATAAAGGTATCCAAGGTAGTAAAACACGTGGAGGAAATGGAGTAGAAGATTATGGCAAAACCAATAGTAGCAATTGTAGGAAGACCTAACGTAGGTAAGTCAACCTTCTTTAATAAAATGGCAGGACGTAGGGTTTCTATAGTTAATGATATGCCTGGTGTGACTCGTGACCGTATATACGTTGACGTAGAATGGTGTGGTTACAATTTTACCATGGTGGATACAGGTGGTATAGAACTTAAGAGTGAAGACCAAATGTGGCGCCACATAAGACGTCAGGCTGAACTTGCAGTAGATATTGCCGACGTTATTTTGTTGTTCGTAGATGGCAAATCCGGCATAATGGCTGATGACTTTGACGTTGCTCAAATGTTGCGTTGTACCAATAAACCGGTAGTTTTAGCCGTAAATAAAGTAGATGGAAAAGACGATAGTGTTATCCATGACTTCTGGGCACTTAACTTGGGCGAGCCTATGGCAATTTCTGCAGAACAAAGTTTAGGGCTTGGTGATCTCTTGGATGCAGTTTGTGCTAATTTTGAAAAGAACGAAGCCGATGCAGAAGAAGAAACTATTAAGATTGCAATAGTTGGTAAACCGAATAGCGGTAAATCTTCACTTACCAATAGATTGCTAGGTTTTGAGCGTGTTATAGTTTCTAATATTGCCGGTACGACTCGCGACGCTATTGACACTCCATTTGAATATAATGGCAAAAAATGCACTCTTATAGACACGGCCGGTATTCGTAAAAAGAGTAAGGTTGAAGAAGACGTAGAGTATTATTCCGTAATTCGTTCTATAAGCGCCATACGTCGTGCTGATATTGTTTTGGTTGTAGTAGATAGTATGGAGATGCTTTCCGAGCAGGATATACCAATTTGTGGCTCGCCAGACGATGCCGGCAAACCTAGTGTACTGGTAATG
>JAZSKG010000268.1:0-4970 GCA_045534735.1 Candidatus Stercoripulliclostridium sp. | reverse complement strand
CTACGATCCGACTTCTATTTTTGGGCTTCGTTCATTAAACAAAATCACGTTGTTTTTTAATGATGCATTAATGCGAAATGAATCTTTAAAAAATGTACACAATTGTTGGTCCGGCGCAATTATTTTTGCACCATTTTTTTCTTTACTACGCACTATTCTCTTTTTATTTTTTGTAGTAATTTGAATGCTACCTTTCTTTTTAAAGTCCACGTTACATTTTAAGAGTATGCTGAAAATTTTAACTTCTATATGAAGTATCATATTTATCATTTTAATTCTAAAAAAAACTGCCATACGTTTTTAGTATGGCAGTCTTTAAAATTTTTATTAATCTTAAGAGTTGCTATTTTTTAATACCCTTCTTACTATACATTGCCTTTCTAATTTGACGTTTAGCAACGCTTCTAGTAATTGCTTTGTAGTTAGCAATCTTTACAAAATAACCTAGACCGAATATAAGTCCAAGTCCACCTACTATTCCACCTGCTACAGCGTAAGGCGTTACGTTGGGTTTATCTTCGTTTGGTGATTCGTAAGTTACGGTATATATGCCTTTTACGTAATTGAATGAGTAGTTGTCGTCTAAACCTTCTACGAATTCTATAACGTTTGCACCTACTTTTGCACTTACAATTCTTGGTGCGGGATGTCTATCTATAACACTAGCATCTTCATTTTCTACGAAGCCGTAGTAAAGTATGCTAATTTCCGGCATAACACCGGCTTCTGTGGTTATACCATCTGGAACGGAAACGGTTAACGTCTTTTTAGCGATTGTGAAATCTACGGCATGGGTTCCGGAAATTTCATATGAACTATTTGAGGGCGTTACGATTAGTCTATAATTTCCGGCATTTTTAACCATATCTACGTTAAAGATCTTTATTGGCTCACATGTATCGCCTTCTACAACTCCGGTAAAGTAAGCCTTAACGTCATCATTACGGCTTAATCCATTGTAAACTAGGTTCTTGTATCCGTCAAACGTTACGGTAATTGATTTAGGTTTAATAACCATGGAGTACTCACCTCTTGCGCCAAGGTAGTTATTGCTTTCTTCATAGTAAGCAGTAACGGTATGTCTACCGGCTGGTGCAAACGTGGGCAACGTGCCGTCTTCATTTGCAAATGAATAGTTAACGTCAAGATTAATGTTTTCAGAACCAGGAGCCTCAAGTATTGCATTAATTTCAGTAAACGAGCCATAGGTTTGTACTTGAGTTCCTACAAAGTGAATCTTCGGCATAACTTTGTTTATGACGATTTCTGCTTGTGCAAGAGCACGTTCTTCACGATTATCGGATGCTTCGTCCTTCTCGTGGTAGAAGTAGCATATTACGGTGTATCTACCTGCTGATTTGGGGGCTTCGGTGGTTTCTGGGTACTCTATGCCGTCCCAAGTTCTTCCTTGGTATTTAACGACGAATTTAACCCCTTCTTGTATTTCTTTAATGTTAGGAAGCAGTTCAGTTTTATTACCAGTAAAGTCTAGTTCAAATGAATCTTGGTTAAATTCAACAACAGCAAGTTCTTTAATGATTGCATCTATGTAGATAATATCGTCTTTTGACATTGCCAACTTGTAGTTTTTACTATCAAAGTCAACTATCATCATTTCTACGGAAGAAGTACCGGGATCCTTAGAAGTTAGTTTTGACGTAAAGTAAATAATTACTGCATTTTCATCATTTTTATCTTTGTCAATCAAACCTTCTATTACGAAGTTTTCGCTAGTAATCTCTGCAATATCGGTACTATCATAAGTCTTCTCAAAGGGTTTTCCGGCTTTAACAGTTATGCCCTTTTGTTCTACGTTGACCGTTACGGGATTTGCAACAACTATGTTGTAGTTTGTATAATTTCCATTCTTATTATCAACGATTATTAGCGTATGATTTCCAGCATCTAACAACGTTGATATATCAACGTTATTATCAAATTGAACACTGAAGTCTAAACCAACGTTTTGAGCATTATCACTTCCCTTGAATCCATAGTACTCCAGCGAAGGAACTTTTACTTCATCTAGTGATTGAGGGTTGGTTGAATAAGTTTGTCCGTATACGAGGCTATAAATGCCGTTAGGATTAAAGGAAACATTTAAGTTTACCTTATTGATGGATGCAGTAGTCGTATATTCTACGACACCATTATCGCCAGGTAAGATATAGTTATTTGCATAGATTTGGTGACCAATTGAGTAGTATAGGTTAATTGTTTTATTGTCGCCAGCATTTTGGTCGGTATATCTTGCAATAACACTTACTAGATGGTTTTGATATTCTAGAGGAATATTATGATTAATAATTGTAGCAGAATTATTACCATCATAATCTTTTACGAGATTAACTTCTGGGAACGTAGCTGCATTGTTTTTATTGAATACTGTACCAAGATCAAATTTTTCTACCATTAGTTTATAGGTTGCAGGTATTTCAGGGATAACGTTACCAAACTCGTCTACGTCTTGATACTCAATAACTGCACGATAGTTGGGGTCTATTTCAAACGTATTACCAACTTTCTTCTTGAAGGTTATTTGGATATTGTAACCTTCTGCTTTATATGGTATGCGATGCAATAACGTTTCATCGGTAGAGATTTCGTTCGCTACACGGCTTATTTGAATGTAATTTTTACGATCACTTTCGCTAGCATCTCTAATGTCTTGGTCGCACTTGTCTAGATCAACGTACCAATCAAGGTAGTAATTGGGTTCGTCTTGTCCAAAAATGATTGTGTAAGTACGATTGCCATTGTAGATGCCACCACTATGTGAAGAACCCAATAGAACTTTTACACTTCTACCAATGATTTCAATTTTGTCTATGTTTTCACCCTTTCTCATAATCAAATCAACGTTTTCACTATTGTTGTAAGTGAAGTCGGTTTCATGTAAATTGTACTTACCGGCATTTGCCCCCTTGTAACACTCGTTTACGTTTTCAGGTTTTAGAACTATGGTGATTTCAACAAGACCAACAACGGATGACTCAAATGAAATGGTTTGAGTTAGCGTGCCTATTTCATCATTATAGTCGCGTTTAAAGGTATTAGGACTAAAGAGTATTTGTTTCTTATTAATGGCAAATTTCTCTTGTAGACCGGGACCAAAGGCTAACGTATAATTGGTTAGTTCGGTTTCTACGTAAGAGATTTCTCCGTCTATGTCTACCTTTTTAACGGGAACAAACGAAACAAACGCGTATTCACCAACGATTTCACCTTCCTCACGAGTTAGTTTTACGTATAATTCATCTCCGGATATAATATTACTATTTGATTGGGTTAGTTGCATTATAATATTGCTATCGGGATCGCCATAAGTCTTTTCAGGGTTAAATGAATCTGATTTAATTACGTTAAATTTAACGTCTTTAGGTGAAATTGTAATGGTCTTGCTCGTAGGATATGTGGTTTGATTTTCTTCATACAGTAGGTAGTTTGCGTTAATTAGGTTGCTAGAATCCAGTTTAGCAACAATTGTATAAGTGCCTACTTCACGTATGAAATCTAGAGGAGAGCCTTGCGTGTCGTTTCCACTGTACATTTCTATGGAGAAAGTAACTTTTTCAGCGCCACCATTTTGTCCTGTTACAACACCACTATTGTAGTAATAAGAACCATCAGAAATTCTACCACTATCATTTCCTAGTACTGCGGTAATATCATCGCGTGTTTCTTTACCATTGTATGAGAAACTGTCGGCGTTAATTATAACGCTTACGAATCTGGGTTTAATGGTAAAGGATCTCATATATAGACCGTTTTCTGCATCTAAAAGATAATAGTTCTTTGCAATGCTACCATAATTTATGTCGTCGTATGGTAATTCAGCAGAAATGCTATAATTTCCGGCATTTACACAACCTACGTTCTTGTCTATAACGTCACCGTTTTCATTGTAGTACTTTACGGTAGGAACAAATCTATCTTCTAATAGTAACGAGTAACCTTCTACAAAACTAGGTGAAAATTCAATCTTTCTACCATTGTAGTAGTTTTCTTCGGTTATATTGAATACAACCTTTAGAGGTGCTTTTGCTATGCTAAATTGTACACTAGTATTTTGTGTTTCTTTGTTTAGTGTGTAGTTTTTGTTGCGCAACGTGACTTCTATGTTGTATTGTCCTGCATTAATGGGGTTTCCATCAACGTATTTATTGCTTTCCAAACTCAAGAATCTAAGGGATACACCGGGTTCGTGACCTTCTACTATGGGTGTATTAATGAAATACGTAGGTACACATTGCTTTGCAGAATAATTATGAACTAATGAAAGCGGTTCAAACCCAACGCCTATTTGACATTCGGTGATTCGGAAAGTTTCAATGCTGGGATCGGGTTTGCCGGCAACTTTTGCTATAGTATAGTTTTTGTCTTGTCCACCATTACCATTTGTTCCAAGAGATGCCGTTGCCGTATATGTACCTGCATTGATTAGAGAATCAACTACCTCATTAGAAGAGTTTTTGAAAGAGATGTTTAATACAACGAATGCTTTGTCGGCTTCACATAGCGTTTTTTCGGGATCGCTTTCGTCAAACACTACCCTAACGCCTTCTGGGTTATTAGTAGCGTTATATACGTGATTGGTGCCGTCAAATACTAGGTTGTTGATTCCTAAGAATTTAATTTTAACCTCTTTACCAACAATGGTAAAGGTTACCTTTTTATTCTCCTCTTTGGAGGTAAGCAAGTAGTTGAAGGGTTCGCCGTCAAATGCTACAACTGCCGTGTAGGTTCCGGCATCCTTAGGGGTCTTATTGTCTAGATATGTAACGATTGCACCTACGGGCGCCGTTTGTTCATCATTGCCTTTATATCCGGTGAATTTTGCTTCAACGTGTTGTACTTCGCCGGTGTAAGTTGAAGGTATGCTTGTAAATTCTACTTCCAACGTTGCTTTAGTTATAGTAAAGTTGGTTGTAATAAAGCCGGTGAAGTTGTTTGCACCGGTTATAGTAACG
>JAZSKG010000139.1:0-2797 GCA_045534735.1 Candidatus Stercoripulliclostridium sp. | reverse complement strand
AGTTTTAGTGGATAAAGACGCTAAAATAGTGGAACAAGTTGTAAACCGTTATGACGTAATGGGCGTATGTGGTGGTGGCGCAGACCGTATGATTTTGGAAGAAGCCGGCGTCAATGAAGCAGATTTTGTGATTGCTTGTACCTCACGTGACGAATTAAATATTTTGTGCTGTATGCTTGCTAAAAAATTAGGCGCTAAGCATACTATTGCGCGTGTGCGTGATCCTGAATATTTTATGGAAATGGAGTACATGAAGGGAGAGTTGGACCTAGATATGTGGTTTAATCCCGAACTCCGTACTGCACAAGAAATTTGTGAAATCCTTTCTTTCCCCACGGCAATTAACGTAGAAACGTTTGCAGACGGCGCTGCCGTTATGGTTGAACTCAAGGTTAAAAAGGACAATCCTATGATAGGTAAAGCCGTCATGGACCTTAACCGTGAACTTAAGGTTAATATATTGTTTAGTGCCGTTATTAGGGATAATAAAGTTTATATTCCTAGGGGTGATTTCGTAATACAAGAGGGCGACGTAATACACATAACTGCAAGTGAAAAGGCTATTACCGATTTCTCCAAAAAGACCCAAACCTTCCGTAGGCGCGCTCGTTCAGTATTTATAATTGGGGGTGGTAAGATTGCATACTACCTTGCAAAAGAACTTATTGACAGAAAGGTAAGTGTCAAAATTATAGAAAAAGATGAGGCTCGTTGCGAGTGGCTTAGTGAAGAATTACCAGAAGCAACCATTTTGCACGGCGATGGAACCGATCACGAAGTTTTGGATGAAGAGGGCATCAGCAGAAGCAATGCCGTAGTAACCCTAACTGGTATGGATGAGGAAAACGTCATAGTTTCATTGTATGCAACCCGTAAAAAGGTGGCAAAGGTAATTACTAAAGTTGACCGTCCTACCGTTGGACAAATGGTTAGCCACTTGGGCTTGGATTCCGTTTTGAGCCCAAGAACGATTATAGCATCTTCGGTTGTAAGGTTTGTTAGAGAGATCGCATCTGAAGGTAAGGCACGTATAAATCAACTTTACAAAATCCATGATAAGATAGAGGCGTTGGAATTCCCGGTCACGCCGGATTTTGAGCATAAAGGAGTGCCACTAAAGGATCTTAACGTAAAGAAGAATTTCCTTGTTAACGGTATAGTTAGAGATAGAGAATTCATTATTCCTTCCGGCGACACCACATTTATGGAAGGCGATAAAGTACTTGTTGTTACCACGGAGAAGAACGTGAGCGAATTAGAAGATATTATTAGATAATTATGAACTACAGAGCAGTCGTTAACGTACTTGGAAGAATACTTTTTTTAGAAGCGATACTAATGGTTTTGCCTATTATAGTAGACCTTGTGTACGGTGAGGGAACTTGGTGGGCTTTCTTAATACCACTAGGATGCTTGTTGCTAATTAGTATCCCAATTATCGTATTTGTGAAGCCTAAAGAGATACTTTTGTATGCGAGAGAGGGGTTTGTTATTACGGCTCTTGCGTGGGTCCTTGTCTCTCTTGTTGGGGCAGTTCCTTTTGTGATTAGTAAAGAAATACCAAACTTTGTAGACGCACTTTTTGAGTCCGTATCGGGCTTTACAACGACCGGTGCAAGCATACTTACAGACATAGAAGCACTATCTCATTCTATGCTTTTTTGGAGATCGTTTAGTCACTGGATAGGTGGTATGGGAATACTTGTTTTCGTGCTCGCTCTAATCCCCAATCAGGAAGGGGGTAGTATGCATATTTTGCGTGCAGAATCAACCGGCCCAAACGTAGGTAAAATAGTTTCAAAAATGAACATAACCGCACGCATTCTATATGCTATCTACACAGTGTTAACTCTTGTTTGTTTCATATTTTTAGTTGCAGGCAAGATGCCTGTTTTTGATGCTATATGTCACTCGTTAGGTACTGCAGGTACGGGGGGATTTTCAGTTTACAATACATCCATTGGTCATTATAATAATACCTATTTTGAGATGGTTATTGCCGTATTCATGTTTATTTTCGGCGTTAACTTTAACGTTTATTACTTGATTTTGATAGGTAAGTTCACAGACGTTCTTAAAACGGAAGAAGTGCGTACCTATTTCATAATCGTAATTTTAGCAACACTGATAATAGCGTTAGATATTATGACTTTGTATGAAAATTTTGGCGAAGCCATAAGACATTCTTTCTTCCAAGTTACTTCTATTATTTCCACAACTGGATATACATCCACTGACTTCAGTGCTTGGCCAACTTTTGCTAAGATTATCTTATTTATGCTTATGGCGATCGGTTCTTGCGCTGGTTCAACTGCCGGTGGGTTAAAAATTAGCAGATTAATCATACTCTCTAAGTCGTCTATTACCGATATGCGTAAAATGTTACATCCTCGCCAAGTTATTCGTACAAAATTAGACGGCGATCCTATCAGTGAGGACACAATACGAAATACTAAAACATATTTTGTTGCATATGTTGGCATAACCGTACTTTCTATTCTACTTATTTCAATTGAAAAGTACGGCGGATTTGAAACCAACTTTTCAGCCGTAATTGCATGTTTTAATAACGTAGGCCCTGGATTTGAACTTGTTGGACCACTTTCTAATTATAGTGGCTATTCTATCTTTAGCAAACTTATTCTTTCCATAGATATGCTTGCCGGTAGACTAGAAATATTCCCGATATTGTTGTTATTTACGCCGACTACTTGGCACAAAAATTAAAACGCGTTATTTTAGCGAACTACTTTGAAAAACAAAAAAATCCGCTCGGTCGTTTACTTCTATGTAAAGT
>JAZSKG010000169.1:0-1879 GCA_045534735.1 Candidatus Stercoripulliclostridium sp. | reverse complement strand
AGCGGCACTAGCGCATTCAACTACGTTCTAGTTGGCGAAGAAAATAACTCCTTCAATATCGCAAGAAGAACAATAACCATAGTTGGTTGGACCGATGGTACTAACCAATACGGCCTCACAGACATCATTTCCTTTGAGTATGCTAAGACTGAGTACACTATCGCTCCCGTATATGCAGAAGGAAGTATTGTTGCAACGGAAGAGGTTCCGGTTGTAGTAGAAAGTTGCACTGCAACCGTAGTTGGTTCTTACACGATAAGCGCAACACTTGCTCAAACCACCAACTACACAATGGAAAATGTTTCTAAGGAATGGGGCATTACTCCTAAGACCATAACCATTGACTGGGCTCAAGTAGAAGGCTTCGTATACGATACTACTATCCACACCGTAATCGCTACTGCAAATGGTGTAATAGTGGGCGACGACCTAACCTTGTCTTACCAATCCAACAGCGCATCAGATGCTGGTAACTACGTAGCAGAAGTAGTTGGACTAAGTAACGAAAACTATATTCTTTCAGATAGTGTTGAAAACTATAATTGGTCTATTGCGCCTGCTAATATTACTGGTTTGGTACTCCAAAACGGTGAGTTTGTGGCAGATGGAAACGAATATGGTCTAACACTAAATAAGACTAAGACTCAATATGGCGACAGAGTGGAAGTATCCATTCAAATGGAAGACGAAGATGGTAACGTTATTAATGCCAATACCACCAATAAGGCCGGCAATTACCTTGTAACTGCAACCATCACGGCTGGTGACAATTACGCACCTCTCGTACTTACTGCTAATATGAAACTTAAACTTGCAGTGTTAGAAAGTGAAAAGAATGAAGAGGGCAAGGTAGAAGTTAGCGTTGAAACCGAAAGTGGATTTGAGAGTAACGAAGTAGTACTTGAAAGCGAAGTTACCACTTATGAACAAGATTCTCAACCAGACCACGACGTAGAACTAACAGAAACCGAAATCATTGTTATGAAGTATGATATCAAGTTGACGAGTGGTGGAGAAGAAGTAAATATCACGGAAAAAGTTACCGTAAAACTACTTCTTAATGAAACACTTCTAAGTAGCGAATTCCGTATTGTACTCGTAAGTGAAGAGGAAACTACCGAACTTGAATATGAAATAGAAGATGGTTATGCAGTATTAGAAACCGATGCCTTCGGCTCACTCATGTTCGTAATGGAACTTGAAGAAGAGGACGGCAACGTTGGTGGCGACGTTGAAGATGGTTCAGACGACACTGATGAAGGTGGTGAACAACTGGAGGGCACCATTCAAGATGAATCCAAAGATGAAAACGACTTCATTATTTGGGTAGTAATTGGCGTTGTAGCCGTAATTATTCTAATAGTTCTAATCGTAGTTATATCTTTCGTTTCTAAGAAACGCACCATTAAGTTTGAATTAAGCGACGTTAAGGTTGAAGAGGGTAAGGTTCGCTCCATCAAGGCAAGATATGGTCAAAAGGTAAATCTACCCACACCTACCTATAAGGGCGAAAACTTCAGTGGCTGGTATCACGATGAAGATTGCACCAGAAAGGCAACCGTTCAAGATGTTGATACGGAAGATAAAGTATTATATGCTAAACGCACTAAAGCAAAGAGCAAAGTACATATTTCCAAGGCATTTACCGATCAAATCAAGTTCCAAGGTTGGTACTATGATCCTGGTTACACGAAGAAAGCCGACCTAACCAAGATGGGTGGAAAGGATATAACTTTATATGGTAAGTTTGGTAAAAACAAAAAGAAGAGCAAATATCCTCTACCTTTAATGAAGGATTACGAATAACGCGTTCAAATTAAAAAGGCACCATATGGTGCCTTTTTAACAATTCTAATAAATTAATAGGGCACCTTGATGC
>JAZSKG010000240.1:0-2529 GCA_045534735.1 Candidatus Stercoripulliclostridium sp. | reverse complement strand
ATAATCGCGTATGCGTGTGTTATTATATACGCGCTAAACGGCAATTGCTTGAGAGTGGTGAAAGCCGCTCTCAAATTATTTTTTGGAGACGTAAAATGCAATTTGAACTATCAATTCAAGAACGTGCAGAAGAGGTTATTACTCCCGTAGTGGAAAAACTTGGTTACGAGGTTGTAGAAATCAAGTTCCAAAGAGTGGGCAAAAAAAGCACTCTAACCGTTTTTATCCACAAAAAAGGTGGCGTTACCCTTGACGATTGCATCATTGTTAACGACGCACTAGATCTTCCCTTGGAAAGTGCCGATATCACTAACGGAATGGCTTACGACCTTAACGTATCCTCTCCCGGTCTGGATCGCCCCATAGTTACCGATCGCGATTATGCTCGTAACGTAGGCGAAAAGGTGGAGGCTTTGTATATTAAGCCCATTGGCAAGGTTAAGAAGATAGTAGGCGAACTTGTTGGTCACGATGACGATAATATTATTCTTATTCCCGTTGGAAAAGATAAGGAAACCCTTGTTCCTAAGTCAAACGTAAAAGTCTTACAACCTTTTGTAGATATGAAAGGCTTAAAGAACGCAAAAATCTAAAAAATTACCATAAAACAACAAAAAATCAAAACTAAATATATTACAACTTAATAAGGAGAACATCCAAAAATGAAAAACAAAGAACTATTTTTAGCCCTTGAAGAAATGGCAAGAGCCTACAAACTTGAAGAATCTCTTCTCATTGAGTCCCTTGAAAAAGGTCTTGCAGCCGCTTTCAAAAAAGAGACCAGTGAAGCACGTGCCGTAGCAGTTAAAATGAATCCTTTAACCTACACCATAGAGTTCTTCGCATATCAAACCGTTGTTGACGGTGAGCCCTTGACCGATAGCGAACTCAGCCTAGAAGAAGCACGCGATATCAAGCCCGATGCACAAATAGGTGATATTATTGGCGAAAACGTTGATCCCGACGATCTTTCCAGAATTGCATCTCAAACGGCTAAACAAGTTTTCACTCAAAACGTAAACGAAGCAAAACGCGCTCAAGTTATGAGCGAAATGAAGGACCGTGAAGGCGAACTTATGTCCGCTATGGTTCGTAGAGTAGAAGGTAACGGCACCGTTTCCGTTGAAATCAGTGGTACCCAAGTAGAAGGTATTCTTGGCACTCGTGACCAAGTTCGTGGTGAAAAACTTAACGTTGGCGATACCATTAAGGTATACGTTAAGAAGATTAACGAAGATTTCAACAAAGACGGCTCCAAGAAGGACGGCTCCAGAGTCTTCGTATCCAGAAGTTGCGCCGGTTTCGTTAAGAAACTCTTTGAAATTGAAGTTCCCGAACTTCGTACCGGTCTAATTAAGGTTAAGAGCATCGTTCGTGAAGCAGGTCTCAGAACCAAGATGAGCGTTTACTCCGAAGATCCCAACATTGATGCACAAGGCGCTTGCATAGGACCTAAGGGTGCACGTGTTAATGCTATCGTAAACGAACTAAACGGCGAAAAGGTAGACGTTATTCCCTTTAGCAACAATCCCTCCGAGTACATTGTTAAAGCACTTTCTCCCGCAAAGGTTATAATGGTTCAACTCAACGAGGCTGCTAAAGAAGCAAGAGTTATCGTTCCGGATGATAAACTATCACTTGCTATCGGTAAGGGTGGTCAAAACGCAAAACTTGCTGCAAAACTTACCGGATATAAAATTGACGTTAAGCCTTATAGTGTAGCAATAGCAGACGACGACAATATGCTCAATATGTTAGGAGATCAAGAATAATGTATGAACCTATGAGGACTTGTTCGGTTTGTAGGCGCAAGGCTAATAAATCCGAACTAATTCGCATAGTACGCATAGGCGATCAATTTCTACTTGACGAGAGTGGAAAGGGACAAGGCAGGGGTGCATATATTTGTAAGGATGCCGACTGCATTGGTAAATGTATAAACAAAAAACTTCTAAATAGAAGTTTTAAGACAAACGTAGGAGATGAAACGTATGATGCTCTCGCAAAACTCGCTAAACAAAATTAAGACTTACGTTGGTTTTGCGTTTAAGGCAGGCAAATGTGTTTTAGGTGTAGATAACATTCTAAACGTTAAAAGGCCCATGCTTATACTTTACTCCTCGGACCTTTCCGAAAACTCGGCTAAAAAGGCGATAGCACATGCTAGTACGATTTCTAGTCAAATAATAAAATTAGAAAACTTTAACGCTATCTCTCCCAGAGAGGGATGCAAGGCACTCGGCGTAAAGGATAAAAGTCTTGCCGATGCAATCATAAAACAACTAAATATTGACAACTAAATATTTAAGGGAGGACTAATGGAAAAAAACAATAACGTTCGTAGCAACCCTAATAACGACACAAATCAAATAGTTAACATTCGCTTGATAGGCGAATATTTAAAGCGAAACGGAAATTCACTCCAACTCGTTAAGGAAAGACTTCTTGCACTCAAAGAGATGCAAGCAGTTAACCGTGAAAAGAGAGAACAACTCGTAAAAGAGATGGAGGAGAGAAAGGCTCTAGAAG
>JAZSKG010000065.1:0-2090 GCA_045534735.1 Candidatus Stercoripulliclostridium sp. | reverse complement strand
TGCGCCCTCGGGCATGTGAACGTGAATATCGTTCTTTTCAAATACTTCGGGATCTATACCCAGTTCCTCTGCGTGGGTGCGTACGTAACTGAGGGCTATCTTTGCGCTTTCCTTTATTACGTCACCAAGATTCCCCGTAAGTATTAGGTTGCCCTTACCCTTAGAGTATGCAACTTCTACTTCCATAGTATCGCCACCAACAGCACTCCAAGCAAGTCCGGTAACTACGCCAACTTCATCATTTCTTGCGCCTTTACCGGGTAAAACGGTGGGTTCACCTAGGAAATCTTTTATATTATCCTTATTTATAATAACTTTGCGTGCGCGAGGATGCTCCACAAACTTGCGTGCAACCTTTCTTACCACTTTGTTGATTTGTTTTTCTAACATTCTAACACCGGCTTCGCGAGTGTAGTAGTCTATTATGCTTTGAACTGCATCTTCCGATATGGAAAGCCAACTATCCTTTACACCATTTTGCTCTATGGCACGAGGAATTATGTAACGAAGGGCAATTTGCATCTTTTCGGGTGCAGTATAACCCGACATTTCTATAACTTCCATACGGTCAAGTAAGGGGCGAGAAATAGTATCAAGAGTGTTTGCAGTAGTAATAAACAGTACCTTGCTTAAATCAAAGGGTACTTCCAAAAAGTGGTCACGGAAGTTTACGTTTTGAGCAGGATCCAATACCTCAAGTAATGCGCTTGCGGGATCGCCCTTGTAGTCCGACGCCATCTTGTCAATTTCGTCCATAAGGAAAACGGGGTTCATGCTTCCTGCAGATTGAATGGAGGTTATAATTCTACCGGGCATTGCTCCTACGTAGGTCTTGCGATGTCCCCTAATTTCTGCTTCATCACGAACGCCACCAAAACTTAAACGAACGTACTTTTTGTTCATAGCACGAGCAATAGATTTTGCAATGGAAGTCTTACCGATTCCGGGAGGTCCTACAAGACAAATAATGGGACTTCTACCCTCTTTGCTAAGTTTCCTTACGGCCAGTGCCTCAATTAATCTTTCCTTAACCTTATCAATGCCGTAGTGGTCTTCGTCAAGTACGGTTTGTGCAACCTTGAGGTCCTCGTTATCTTCGGTATACACTCCCCAAGGAAGTTCTATAATTGTGTCAAGATAGTTTTTAATAAGAGCCATATCGGGGCTAGCCGGTGCCGTGCGCTTTAGCCTTCTAACCTCACGACGGAACTTTTCTTTGTTTTGTTCGGAGGTTTTTAGTTTGTCTATCTTTTCTAGGTATTGTCCCTCTTCGTCCTCGTCGCCAAGTTCTTCACTTAGAGCGCGTATTTGCTCCCTTACGTAATAGTCCCTTTGACTTTGGTCCATGCTCTCGCGAACCTTTTGGCTAATTTCCACGTCAAGTCCCATAGCATAGACTTCCATATCCAACGCCTTGCAGAACTCTTTTAGACGAATTTCGGTATCCAAAGTAGTGAAGAAGAGATACTTATCGGAAGTTTTTAGCCAACCGACTATGGCGTCTATGTCAGTGTTTACGTTCTCGTAACTAAGTCTAACTGCTTGTCCGTTTAAGCCCTTAATGATGGTAGAAAGGTTGCTAAAAAGTTCTTCTGCACGCTCAAAATAGGTACGTAAAACGTACTCGTCTTCTCCACCAAAGAAGGGACACTGTGTAAGTGTTGCCCACGTTACTTTAGATAGGTCTTCTTCAAACTCACTAACGTAACAACGGGTGGGTGCAGTCTTATACATTAGTATACCACCCTCGTTGTCCTCGGGTACGTATATGAATTGCTCTATTTGTGCAACCACGCCTACGTCGCCCTCTTTGGGATCTTCGCCCTCTCTTACGGGGACAAGGACTACGACTTCCGTTCCAATTGACACGGCGCGTTGAATAGCGACGATATCTCTTTCATCGCTAACACGTAGTTTTCCCAGTTCATAAGGAAATACTACTTCCTCGGTTGCTATCATTATTGCTTTGGTCTTCTTCATATGTTTCTCTCTAAACAATTTTATCACCACGAGGGTGATAAAATCAACGTAAAATTATGGTATTATACTGCGCTGGGTACTCTTATAACCTGGGGTGACGCCCCACTTTC
>JAZSKG010000273.1:0-4692 GCA_045534735.1 Candidatus Stercoripulliclostridium sp. | reverse complement strand
GGCAAAAGTAAAACCCCAGGGGGTTGTCGTACTAAAGTACTACGCCCTGAAGGGGTTTTGGTTTTAACGTGGTATAGCACTAAAATGCGCGACGTTAGAAGAACTTAAGTTTGAATTATCTCTCGTCTTAACGAGGTCTAGGTAAAACGCGTTAGTTTAGATGCTAGACAAGGCAAAAGTAAAACCCCAAGGGGTTGCTGTACAAGAAGTACTGCGTCCTGAAGGGGTTTTGGTTTTAACGTAGTATAGCGCTAAAATAACGCGTTTTACTTTTTTAGGGGAGATTGAACAGCACTCATCTCACCCTCAGGTGAAATTGTGATAACGGTGCCACCACGTTGCTCGTGCTTGTTTTCTATACCAAGATAAGCAAGATGGTCAATACTCATGCCGTAGGAGAGACGGATACCTTTGTACTCTAGGCTCCAAGCGTTTAGGTGGTCGTGACCACAGAATATGCCTTGAGTAGAGCCAAGTTCAAGGGCGGTTTCAAAGAAGTTATCCTCGTTAACGGAACAGCATACGTCTTCACCGCTAAAGCCAAATTGATATTTTACGTCTTCCGTATCTTTAAAGTTGTTAGCCTTGTATTCTGCCCATGCGGTTTCATACTCTCTTAGAGGAATATGGATGAAAACCAAACTCTTTACGTCGGGAGCATTTGCATCCTTAGTCTTGTTTAGATTGTTCATTCTGTTAACCTCTGCCTTGTACCATTCAATTTGATTTTCGTGTAGTCCATCATACTCGTCTAGGAATCCTTTTACGTAAGAATGGGTATCCATTAGATACAAAGTCTGGGTTATTATGCCACTTGAATTTTTAACGTTGATTGCATAGTTAATATCGTCAACACCCTCTGCTTTATCAATTAAACAATACTTGCTGGAACGATAAACGTTGAATATATCTTCTCTAGTGTATAGGGAATATTCTTCGGTATCATGGTTGCCAAAACAAACTGCGTAATATACGCCGAGAGTATCCATTAGAGATACTAGAAGTTCGGTTTCACGGCGATTATCAACGGTGCCGGATTGGAAAGGTACGGGGTAAACCATATCGCCAGTTAATACAACCAAGTCGGGATTTACGCGCTTTACTAGAGTTGCAACTGCGTCAAAAGCCTTTCTATCTTTACCGATACTAAACGCGCCACCACCAATGTGAATGTCGGTAAGTTGTAGTATTTTAAAATCTCTATCAGTATAGAAGGTATATACGCCGTCTTCCATTACGGGAGTTAAAGGAGAACCTACGTAATCTTTGCTTTCCACTATTCTTATGTTCTCTCTATAAGCAACAACGTCTGCTACTACTACGCCTGCAAGAGCAAGAAGCACTACGCAAAGTATGGTGCTAATTATGGCAAGTGCCTTGGTTCCTTTTTTGCTTCTTCTAAGTGCCATATCGCCTTCTCCAATTTAATTTAATAATAATATAGTATATTATTTTCTTTAATTTTGTCAATACGGAAATCAAACATTTATTGGGTAAAAAAAAGGCAATCAACGATTGCCCTTAATACCATTATTTGTTTTCCTTGCTTGCTTTATAACTTGCAATTTTCGCCTTTGCTTCCCCAAATAGTTCCACAATAGGAAGTTTGCCCTTTTCCGTAATCTCCCCTGCTTTTACAAGGCATATCTTTGTTAGAAGTGGACCTATGAGTTCATAAACCAGGGTTGCACAAAGCACTACCGTAACTATAGATTGGCTGATTTGTTGAAGGGTCGGTTCGCCTGCAACCGTTTGCGCCATACCTATGGCTACACCGGCTTGAGGTAGCAACGTTATACCTAGGAAATTCTTAACGTTCTTATCTGCCTTCGTGAAGACACCACCCAAGAATGCGCCAAAGTATTTACCAAGAGAACGGAATATAATGTATACCACGCCTATTACTCCAATGTATGGAATTATGGTTAAATCCAAGGTTGCTCCCGATATTACAAAGAACAGCATGAATAGAGGAGGCGTCCATCTTTCTTGTCCGTCAAGTATTACAACGGCATCCTTTCTTGCATTGGTAAACGCAGCGCCCACCATCATACAGATAAGCAAGGAACTCATATGTATGCCAAGAATTTCTATTTGGCAAAGACCAACGGCGACAAGCACGACTGCAACCATAACGCTAAGCCTGTTTGCACGTGATTTAAAGAGTTTGCATGCAAGTGCTATAACCAAACCAAGAGCGGCACCAACAACTAAACTTAGTACGATTTCCAGTAGAGGCAAAAGTGCAATAGAGGTTGCGGTAACTTCTCCACCACCTGCTAAAACCTTGGCTACACCAAAGCATATTGCAAAAACTATTAGACCTATAGCATCGTCAAAAGCAACTACGGGAAGCAAAGTTTCGGTAACCGGACCACGCGCTTTGTATTGCCTTACTACCATTAACGTTGCAGCAGGAGCAGTTGCAGTTGCGATGGCTGAAAGCAGTAAAATTGCCGGAATGGAAATTAAACTCTCGTCTATTGCCCTTACGACGAAAAGGCTTGCCATTACTAATGCAACGGCACCAAACGCTTGCATGAAAGTAATCGTTAGCACCTTTCCACCCAGTCTCTTTATTGCATCAAGTTTAAACTCTCCACCTATGGAAAAAGCAATAAATCCAAGTGCAACGGTGGATATAAAACTAACGTCGCTAAGGTTTTCTGCCGTTAGTAACTTCATGCAATATGGTCCAACCAACACTCCGGCTATAAGATATCCCGTAACGTTGGGTAGATTAAAAAGTTTCATTATTCTATTGAGCACTAAGCCGAATACCATGGCTAGCGCTACACCTAAAATTGCGTTCATTTTTCTTATAGTCCTTCGTAATAATCAACTGGAATGGAGAACATAACTCCTTTATGGGTTAAATCTTTAACTATGTTTCTAACGGTCTCTTTTACTTGTTCCATCTTTTCCGGTTCAACAAGCATCATAAGAGTATGGCCGGAATCAAAGTGACGTCTGGAAATTTTGGTTAAAAATCCGAAAACGGGTACTGCTTCCAAACTATCTTCGTGCATTGCGTTATGTACGCTAACACTGGGAAGAACTATACCGTTTAAACCTTCGGCGTTTATTTCATGAATAACGTGCTTAAATTCACTTTCATTTTTAAGATTGATAACTAGTAAATGCATAATCTTAATCTCCTTACTTTTTACAAGGCGAATTATAGACCTTTAACTTCCTTAAGTCAAACGTATTACTAAAAATACTTTTGTATTTTTTAAAAAAACTTACTCTTGATATAACCAATTTATCGTGCTATAATATCGCTATGAAAAATTATGCCGAACGCGAAGAAAAATTCATAGAAAGCATTGTAAAAGCATTAGACGTTACCGCAAAGAAATTGCCTGATGACGTCGTAGTGCGCCTTGAGCAAATGAGAAAGAGTGAAGACAACCCTTCTTCACTTGCATTTTACAATAGTTATTTTGATAACTTGGAAAGCGCCTCTCGCCTTAATAGACCAATCTGCCAAGATACCGGGGTGGTTAATTTCTACATAAAGGTGGGCACTCGCTTCCCCCTAATTGATAGTTTAGAAGAGTTACTTACAGAAGCCGTTAAAAGAGCAACGGAAAGAGTTCCACTAAGACACAACGCCGTGGAAACCTTTTTAGAAAAAAACACCGGCACCAACCTGGGCACAAAGGTTCCATACTTTGAATACGAACTAGTGCCTAATATAGACACCCTTGACCTCACCGTTTACCTTGCAGGAGGAGGCTCTTCTCTTCCGGGTAGAGCAACCGTTATGGTTCCTTCTCAAGGTTACGAAGCCGTAGTGGAATTCGTAATGGACGCCATGGTTAACTACGGCATAAACGCTTGTCCCCCTCTAGTAGTCGGAGTAGGAATAGGCCCTTGCGTGGCAAGTTCTGCTCGTCTTGCTAAAAAAGCGACTTTGCGCACTTTAGGCTCCCAAAATTCAGTAGAAAAGGTTGCTGAATTTGAAAAGACTCTCTTTGATGCTCTTAACAAAGTAGGCATTGGACCACAGGGACTGGGTGGAAAGGAAAGTGTTATGGCAGTACACGTGGAAAATATGGCAAGGCACCCATCATCCTTTGGCGTCGCCGTTGCTTTCGGGTGCTGGGCACACCGTAGAATGAGGGTAACCATAAACGGCGACCTAGAGTTTTCTTGTTCCACTCACAAGGGGGTAAAACTATGAAAAAAATACTTACTACCCCTATTAAAAACGAGGATATCCTCTCATTAAAAACCGGCGACGTAGTCTACCTTACCGGCACCTTGGTTACTGCTCGTGATAGTGGTCACAAAAGGCGTGTTCTAGAGGGGATCGTCCCTTCTATCTCACTAGAGGGAGGCGCCGTTTTCCACGCGGGACCAATTACAAAAAAAGAGGGTGACAAATGGCAAATCGTAGCCATAGGACCTACAACCTCTATGCGCATGGAAAGGTACGAGAGTGACTTTATTGCTACTACCGGCGCAAAACTTATAATAGGAAAAGGTGGCATGGGAGAAAGGACTGCTAAGGCTTGTAAAGAGTTAAAAGCCGTACACGCAGTCTTCCCGGGTGGTAGTGCCGTTCTTGGCGCAAGCCAGATAGAAGAAGTAATATCAGCCGAATGGCTGGATCTAGGCATGCCGGAAGCCTTTTATACTTTAAAGGTTAAAGAGTTTGGTCCACTTATCATCTCCATTGATACC
>JAZSKG010000274.1:0-3904 GCA_045534735.1 Candidatus Stercoripulliclostridium sp. | reverse complement strand
ATGCTAAAGGGCTTTCAAAGATGACTAGAAAGGAAATTGATGCTTACCAAGAAGTTGTTAGAGAATATGGCGCTAAAGGTCTTGCATATATTTCACTCAAAGAAGAAGGAATTGCTTCTCCCATACAAAAATTCTTTACTCAAGAAAAATTCGCAGAACTCATCGCTACTCTAGGTGGAGAAAAGGGCGACATTCTATTCTTTGTTGCTGATAAGGACAAGGTTGTTTTTGATGCACTCGGCGCACTAAGACTTGCGATTGCGAAAAAGAATAATATGATAGATGAATCTATTTACGATATTCTTTGGGTTACCGACTTCCCACTTTATGAGTATGACGAAGAAGAGAAACGTTTGGTTGCAATGCACCATCCCTTCACTAGTCCCAAGAATGAACATCTTAAGTATTTAGATAAGAATCCCCTTAAGGTTTGTGCTAAAGCCTATGACTTAGTTATAAATGGACAAGAAGCAGGTGGTGGTTCAATTCGTATTAATAATAGAGACATACAAAGAAAGATGTTTGAAATGATTTCCTTAACAGAGCAAGATATCAACGAACGTTTTGGCTACTTTGTTGAAGCATTTAATTACGGCGTACCTCCTCATGGTGGCCTTGCATTAGGCTTTGATAGAATGGTTATGCTACTAACTGGAACCGATAACATTAAAGACGTTATTGCATTCCCCAAAAATCAATCAGCCATTGGTTTGATGGAAGAATGTCCATCAATAGTAGAGCAAAAGCAACTTGATGAACTTGGTATTAAGTTCTAATGAAAGAAGTAGGGTTCGTACATAAAATCAAGGGTGGCACGGCAACTGTCAGATTTGAGCGCAAGACGGCTTGTGAAAACTGTAATATGTGCCTAAAACCCAAAGAGGAAATGTACGTTGAATTAAAACTTAAGAATATCCTAAATGCAAAAGTAGGGGATAAGGTAGAGGTTACGATGGGGGAACGTGCTGTTCTTACAGCATCCTTCATTGTATATATAGTGCCTCTCATTCTTATGGCAATTACTATTGCTTGTACCTATACTTTAGAGCCTTGGATATCCGTTGTTTCATCCATTGCAAGTTTAATGGTTGGATTCATAGGTGTATCATTGGTAGATAAACTTATAATTAGAAAAAAATCCGACTATTTACCCGTTATGAGTGCAATAATAGAAGAGAATATAAACGAAAAGGAATAGAATTATTATGGAAATTAACGTTAAAGATATTATTCAGTTCAATAGTTTGATAAGTGGTGATAAGGTTTGCTTAGTTGATCTATACGCTACTTGGTGTGGACCATGCAGAATGTTGGCTCCAACAATTGAAAGTGTTGCAAACAAAGCAGATGATAAATATATTGTAGCAAAAGTAGACGTAGACGAAGTTGAAGATATTGCTATTAAATATGGAGTTAATACCATACCCACTCTATTATATTTTAAGAATTCAGTTTTGTTAGAAAAAACTGTTGGACTAAGAAGTGAAGAACAAATATTAAGCACGATTGAGAAATATATATAAAGGAATATACTAATGATAGATTTAAGACCAGTAAAACAAAGCGACCCTGAGTTATATGAGGTGTTGGTTAAAGAGTTGAGACGTCAACAAAATAACGTTGAGTTAATTGCTAGTGAAAACTTTGTTTCGCTACCCACTTTGACTGTTGCAGGAACCCATTTGACTAATAAGTATGCAGAAGGATATCCTGATAAACGTTATTATGGCGGTTGCGCTTTCGTTGATATGGCTGAGAACCTTGCTCGCGAGAGAGCAAAAAAATTGTTTAACGTTAAATACGTAAACGTTCAACCCCACTCTGGTAGTAGTGCTAATATTCAAGTTTATTTTAGTTTGCTTCAAAATGGTGATACCATACTAGGCATGGATCTTGCTCACGGTGGACATCTTACACATGGTAGTCCTGTTAATTTAAGTGGTAAGAATTATAAATTCGTTTCATATGGCGTTGGTGAAGATGGATACATAGATTACGAACAAGTTGAAAGAGTTGCCACTGAAAATAACGCCAAGATGATTGTTGCCGGCGCTAGTGCTTATCCTAGAGCAATAGACTTTAAAAGGTTTAGGGAGATAGCAGATAAGGTTGGTGCTTATCTAATGGTAGACATAGCTCATATCGCAGGTTTGATTGTTGCCGGACTTCATCAAAGTCCAATTGAATATGCAGACGTTGTTACTACAACCACCCATAAAACCCTTAGGGGACCTCGTGGTGGTATGATTATGACTAATAACGAGGATATTGCCAAACTCATTAATAAGTCTGTATTCCCAGGCACCCAAGGTGGTCCTTTGATGCATATAATTGCTGCTAAGGCTGTTGCTTTTAAGGAAGCACTTTCAGATGATTTTAAAGAATATCAAAACCAAATCGTGAAGAACGCTTCCGTTCTTGCAAAAACTCTAATGGATGGTGGTATTAACCTCTTTAGCAATGGTACGGATAATCACTTGATGCTTATTGATTTGAGGGGAACGGGTGTTTCCGGTAAGCAACTAGAACATCTTTTGGACGAAGCCCACATTACTGCCAACAAAAATAGTATTCCTAATGATAATGCAAGCCCATTTAATCCTAATGGCTTGCGCATTGGAACTCCTGCGGCTACGACCAGAGGCATGAAAGAAGATGCAATGGTTATTATTGGAAATTGTATTATAGATATTATTAGAAATAAGGAAGAAGCCGTTACTAGGGTTTCAGAAATAATTAAGGATCTAACTGATAAGTATCCTTTATACGTTGACGATTTTATTCTATAAGAGGAAAATTAAATGAAAGTTTATCTAGATAATTCAGCGACAACGGCATTAGATAAAGAAGCGTTAGAAGCAATGACGTCTTTCTACTCGGATAACTTTGGTAATGCAAGTTCTTTGCACTCTTTTGGTAGAAAAGCTCTTAAGGCAGTAGACGATGCCAGAGAAACCATTGCAAAATGCATAGGCGCAAAGGCTAACGAAATTTACTTTACTTCCGGCGGTAGTGAGTCTGATAACTGGGCTTTGAAGGGCGTAGTAAGAGCAAGTAAAAATAAAAGAAAACACATAATAACTTCTTGCATAGAACATCCTGCGATAATGGATACCTTAGATTATTTGAAAGCAAAAGAAGGTGTTGAAGTTACATACCTACCCGTAGACTCGGAAGGTAGAGTTAGTTTAGAGGATTTAAAGAGTTCGGTAACCGATGACACCATTTTGGTTTCCGTAATGTTCGCAAATAATGAAATGGGTGCTATTCAACCGATTGCTGAAATTGGAGAATTTTGTAGAGAAGAGGGTATACTTTTCCACACGGATGCTGTTCAAGCAATGGACTCTCAAAAGATAAACGTAAACGATCTTAAAATAGATATGCTTTCTATGTCTGCTCACAAGTTCCACGGTCCCAAGGGAATTGGTGTTTTGTACGTTCGCGCAGGTGTTAAACTTGATAGGCTAATTCATGGTGGTCATCAAGAGCGTAGAATGAGAGCGGGTACAACTAATACTCCTTTGATCGTTGGTATGGCTAAGGCACTTGAAGTTTCCATTAGGGATATGGAAGAAAATAATAAACGTATTTCTCAACTTAGAGACTCCTTTGTTAAACGTGTACTGGAAGAAATCCCGTTTGTTTACCTCAACGGTGGCATGAAATATAGATTACCTAATAATGCAAATTTAAGTTTTGCTTATATTGAAGGGGAAAGTATTCTTATAAATTTAGACCTTGCCGGTATAGCCGTAAGTAGTGGTTCAGCATGTTCATCAGGATCTCTTGAACCATCTCACGTAATTCTAGCATTAGGTGTAAAAGAAGAACTTGCTCATAGTTCTATTAGATTCAGTCTTGGTAAGGATACAACTCAAGAAGAAATGGATTATACTTTTGA
>JAZSKG010000088.1:0-3487 GCA_045534735.1 Candidatus Stercoripulliclostridium sp. | reverse complement strand
CCACATAGAAAAGAGTTACGGTAAGGGCTCTATAATCAATATGGGTAGCACGGAAAAAACTAAGATAGACGTAATACCAACCGGATGCCTAGCATTAGACCGTGCATTAGGAATCGGCGGTTTGCCTCGTGGCAGAATCGTTGAAATTTACGGACCTGAATCATCAGGTAAAACAACCCTCGCTTTACACATTATTGCAGAAGCACAAAAAATGGGTGGTATAGTAGCATTTATAGATGCGGAACATGCATTAGATCCTACTTATGCCGGTGCATTGGGCGTTGATCTTTCCCAAATGTACGTTGCTCAACCTGACAGTGGTGAACAAGCATTGGCTATTGCAGATGAACTCGCACGCAGTGGATCTATTGACGTAATCGTCGTTGACTCTGTTGCTGCATTAACTCCACAAGCAGAAATTGATGGAGATATGGGTGATGCTCCCATGGGTATGCAAGCAAGATTAATGTCACAAGCAATGCGTAAACTCACACCTGCTTGTGGTAAAACAAATACTCTAATCATCTTCATAAACCAATTACGTGATAAAATCGGCGTAATGTTTGGTAACCCCGAAACGACTACCGGTGGTAAGGCGCTTAAATTCTATTCAAGCGTTAGACTTGACGTTAGAAGAACCGATGCAGTTAAAGATGGCTCAACCGTAATAGGAAATCGCACTAGGGTTAAGGTTGTAAAGAATAAACTATCACCTCCTTTTAGACAAGCAGAGTTTGATATTATTTTTGGCTCCGGTATTTCTTCCATTGGTTGCATACTAGATATAGCAGTAGAGATGGGCTTAATCGTAAAAGCAGGCTCATGGTTTAGTTACGAGGGCGAAAGAGTAGGTCAAGGTAGAGAAAAAGCCGTTGAGTATATAAAAACTCATCCTGAACTTTGTGAAATTCTTGAGCAAAAGATTCGCGAAAGTTTCTAAACTTAGTTTAAATTACACGATATTAAAGACTTTACTATATTGACATTTAAGATATATTAAAGTATAATTAAAAATGGCGAACAATTCGGTAGCGAACGACCGTAATTATAAACGCAACTATAAAACTAAATAGGAGGTTACAATGTTAAGCAGTCTAAATATGCTTTTAGTTCCTGCTTGGGCTGTAGCGTTGATTACCTTGTTTCCCGCACTTTTAGCTGGTTTTGCAGTAGGATATATTGCTTATAAGACTATGTTGAAGAAAAAAGGACAAGACGCAGAAACGCAACACGCTAAGGTTCTTGAAGAAGCAAGACAAGAGGCTAAGACTATTCGCAAAGATGCGTTACTTGAGGCCAAGGAAGAGCAAATAAGATTGCGTAACGAGTTTGAAAAGGAATCTAAAGAGAGACGTTCCGAAATGCAAAGACAGGAATCCCGTCTTAACCAAAAAGAGGATTCAATCAACAAGAAAGAGGAAATCTTAGACAGAAAAATAGAAAACATAGACCGCACTCGCAAAGACTTAGAAAACAAGGAAAGCGAATTAAAACTTTTGGAGACTGAACTTGGTAAGCAAAATGAAAAAATGCTTGCTGAACTTGAAAAAGTTAGTGGTATGTCTAAGGAAGAAGCCAAGGACCTTATCATCAAAGAGATGGAAGACGAGGCAAAGCGCGACGCCGTTAATATAGTTAAAGAGATAGAAAAGAAAGCAAAAGAAGACGGCGAAAGAATTGCAAAGAACATAGTTGCTCTTGCAATACAAAGATGCGCTGTTGACCAAGCATCAGAAGCAACTGTTTCCACGGTAGAGTTACCTAATGAAGATATGAAAGGTAGAATTATCGGCCGTGTGGGTAGAAATATTAAAGCACTTGAAAGTGCAACCGGTGTAGATATTATAATAGACGATACTCCCGACGTTGTTACTCTTTCAGGTTTTGACCCGGTAAGAAGAGAAGTTGCACGCCTAACTTTACAAAAGTTAGTTGCTGACGGCAGAATTCATCCTGGTAGGATAGAAGAAGTTGTAGATCGTATTCGTAGAGATATGGATGCAGTCGTCAAAGAAGCCGGTGAAAGTGCAGTATTTGATGCAGGTGTATATGGTATACATCCCGAACTTGTTAAACTTCTAGGTAGAATGCAATACCGTACTAGTTATGGCCAAAACGTTCTCAAACACTCACTTGAGGTATCTTATATTGCCGGTTTATTGGCAGGTGAGCTAGGCGCAGACGTTAAACTATGTAAACGTGCCGGTTTACTACATGATATAGGTAAATCAATTGACCACGAGTACGAAGGCACCCATATACAAATTGGTGTAGAACTTGCTCGCAAATACAAGGAAAGCGAAAAAGTTATTCATTGCATAGAAGCACACCACGGTGACGTAGAAGCAACGTCAGTGGAAGCAGTTCTTGTACAGGCTGCAGATGCTATTAGTGGAGCACGTCCAGGTGTCCGTAGAGAGTCGCTTGAGTTCTACATTAAGCGTCTAGAAAAATTGGAAAGTCTCGCAAACTCGTTCGCAGGAGTAGAGCAATCGTGTGCAATTCAAGCAGGTAGAGAAATACGTGTTATAGTAAAGCCTGAACAAGTAAACGATGCACAAACCGAGTTCCTTGCTAAAGATATAGCAAGAAAACTTGAAAATGAACTGGAATATCCAGGACAAATTAAAGTAAACGTTATTCGTGAAGTACGTAAAGTAGAGTACGCAAAATAATGTTGTATTATTTTTATCGGGGCGCTTTAGTGCCCCGATTTTCTCTTAAATACATGAAGAAGCAACTAGTAACAATTAATCTTAAAAAAATAAATTGGATGTCCATTCTTATGTTTGTGGCACCTTTTTTGATTGGTTTAACACTCAAACTTACCGTATTTAAAGATACGTCGTATGGTTTGGGCATATGGGATATTTTAATTACAATAGTAGGTATGCTAATTTTAAGTTGTGTACATGAATGCATACATGCACTTGCGTTTTTAATAACCGGCGCACCAGTTAATAGTATTAAGTTTGGCGCAATACCTAAAAAAATGATGCTTTATTGTACAACAAGCAAACCAATGAGTATTTGGCGTTATAAATTTTCATTATTATCTCCATTTATCATTTTGGGTTTACTACCTTTTGTTGTATCTACAATTTTGTTGAAATGGGAATACGTTCTTCTTTTTTCTACCATGATTTCAGGCTGTGCTGGAGACTTAATGATGTTTTGGGCAATTAGTAAGAAAAAACAAGCAAAATTGGTTTTAGATCATCCGTCAGCGCCGGCATTTTATTTATTGTACGATGAAAGTTCTTTGCCGGAAGATTTTGTGGAAGTTACGGAAGAGATGGAGATTAACTTAATTAAAAATTTAAAATGACTAAATGAAGAATGGCTACCAAAAGGTAGCCATTCCTTAATTATGTATTAGTCACAGTCATAGCAGTTGTCATTTCTACTATTTCCACAACCACAGCAGCATAGAAGTAGAATTATTATGATTATTTCACAACATCCACAACCGCCACCTTTGCCACAG
>JAZSKG010000156.1:0-1615 GCA_045534735.1 Candidatus Stercoripulliclostridium sp. | reverse complement strand
CCATGCAACGCATTGTGACAAACGATGAATGGCTTTATTTAAATCCCTTTCGCACCCTATACCAAGCGCGTAAAGTAGCCCGGTTTGTCTTGTAAAGATAAGGTGTCCCGGAGCAGCAGACATCTTTATTTTATGGAAACGCGCACTGGGTTCGTAAAGAATGGCTTGAGAGTAGTCAAACCAATCTTCATTAAGGTTTCTTTCGCGCTTTCCCGCAAATGCATGAAGTTCACTTATAACATCACACTTGACTTCAAGAATACTTTGTAAGGTAGCATCGGAATAGGTAGTTTCCTTGGTTATTGCGTGCATAGCAAGATGGTCTTCTAAGTAAGCAATACTAAGCATCTCCTCGCCTAGAATGGTCTTTTTCAAATACTCCAAAAAGTCGGTGTCGCTCTTGTATGCCCTACCTATAAATTCTATTATTTTTCCCATATCTTCCATATACTTTTCCGTCGCAACGTTAGACATTATAGTCGTGGAAAGTATCATGGTGTAAAATTGTTCATATTCTCTAAATATTCTTTCTTTCATCTCTTCTTCCTCCTTTTCGGTGGTATTTCCTATAAACTTAGGCTTCGTTAATTTCGCGCTTAAGTTCTTCTACTTTTAGTTTTCCTTTTACAAATTCATTTACTGCGTAACGATACTTTGAAAGAGTTTCGGATACCATATTCCATATTTGGGTTGCCGTTTCTTTGCTCAACTTCATTCTCCTTACGTCAACTATCATGCGATATACAAACTTACCTTGGTATATGTCAAAGTCAAAACTTCCGTACTCTACACGACTGTTAAGGTATGCTACGCACATGGCTCCATCAAGGCATCTTTCTGGGGATAATAAACGTGGGAATACGTTATCTATTTGTATTACCTCATCCCTTTCTCTTAGCCCCAATCTTACAAGAACGTTCATATTGCCGTCCCCCCACTTTATGGGCATTTTTACGTGAATGTTTTCAAATTGATGGCTTGCCGTTAACCCCATTTCCTCGTAGGCTTCCCTAAAGTTTTGGTGGGTAATAAAGAGGTCGTTCATCCTTTCTTGTCCTATTTTAGAATATGTCAACTCCAACATATCGGCTAGGTTTTCTACAAAAACTTGTGGGTTACAATTTTTGTTTAATAGATAATGGAACTCTAAACAACTATCGTCAAATACATCTTCTAACCTTCTAACGTGTCCGGCTATTATGCCTCCATCCAATTGCTCTCGCTCTACAAAGGCAGTCATTTTTACGCTAACCGTTTTCTTGACTAAATCAAAATCTAGATAGCAAGGACTTTTCTTTTCGCCCAATCGCCAGTTTATAACTGAAGTCGCACAACTGACGTTTAATACGCTTTGCCTGGTAACGGTAAAATTGTATGGTATTGCATATCTTATTTCGTTAGGTTTATCCTTAAGGATTGTTGCCGTTATTGTCTTTTTCTCATATTCCGTTTCCGGCTCCTCATTTATTGTCCATTTTGCCTCGGCACAAGGAAGAGTACCCACTCCATCCGAGAGGTAGTAGATTACAAAATCTAAAAATTCTTTTTTATTTTTACAAATTTCCATTTTGTCCTCCTTTGTCAAAAGGCAACGTTCAACACTTAAATCATCAAA
>JAZSKG010000146.1:0-2647 GCA_045534735.1 Candidatus Stercoripulliclostridium sp. | reverse complement strand
CAAAGTTGAACTCTAATTCTACCCAATCACCTTTTTTGCAATAGAAGTTAAAACGTGCAATATTATCAAATGCATAGAACTCTACAATAACGTTTTCAGGTTTGCCTTCTTCGGTTACTATTATTTTAACTTCATCCTTATTTTGACTTTCAGACAAACCATCGTAGCAAAAGCCTATTGTGATATCGTATTTCTTTGTTTCGTCTTCAAGATATACCAATGCGCCGTTAACAACAAGGGCTGTTTGATCGTATTTTAAGTAGTTGTCAAAGTATGAAGAGTCTTCCTTGGGGAAATCTTCTATTAGTTTGTTTGATGCTTTAAATTGTTTTAAATCTAACGTTATATCATAACTCTCGCCACGGAAAATTGTATCTTTATTATCACTGGCCGCAACTGATGCATCAACTTTAAAATTAGAAACGGCACCCATTCCCAAGAACGTTCTATGACCACCGGTTGTTGTAACGTCAATTTTAATTATTGTTTCAGGGAGATCGCTACCAATTTTATCAGCACTTACGCCAAATAAACTTTCTATTATCCAACTTACAGAGCCATACAAATCTTTAAATGCCGGCGCATCCATCATCTTAACTATATTGACTAAGGTCTTCTTTAAGTCAACGTTAAGAACATAATTTCTAGTGCGTTTGCCGTCTGTACCATCTTTGTACTTATATTGAATATCACCTAGTGTAAATAGATAGGTGCTTAAGGCGTTATCAAGTATATCTTCTAATTGAGCATTAAAAGAGATTGGGAATAATTCTCCTAAGAAGGTATCTGAAACCGGAACTTTTACTTTGGCATCACCATACTGGAAGTACAGGTTTCCTGGATTTCTGTCATCAGATGGTTGGTCTTGAAAATAGAATAGTGAAACAAATGGGTCGGTTTCCCCATTTTTCACTACAAGCAACTTCATTTCTGTTTTAGATTTATCACGATGATCATAATTGATTTCAAAAGTGCAAACACTTTCAATTTCATTTATTCTCACGTCCATATCTATTTTCCAAGATACAAGTGGCTTGCTTGTACTTAAACTAGACGTACCAGCTGTTTTTGCAGTGTTTAAAAAACATTTTACTAAATCTTCCGATAATTCCTCTATAGAAGTAGTATCAGAAATAAAACCAACGTCATTGGTATTATCATTTGTATTATTACTTGGTGGAGGCGTATTTGAATTATTATTGCATGCAAATACGCTTAAAGCCAAAGTAACAATTAAAACTATCGTAAGAATTAATCCAACCTTTTTCATGCCCTTTCCCCTTCCATTTGGATTTATATTCTTTCTAGTATGATCTTTTTAAGGTCGCTTACGCAGGTATCCAAACTCAAATTATCTTTGTAACTGCCGTCACGTAATTGTACCTCAACAATGCCGTTTTGGATTGATCTGGGGCTAATAACGACTCTAATCGGTATTCCCATCAAATCGCAGTCATTAAACTTAAATCCTGGCGATACGTTTCTATCGTCATAAAGTACTTCTATGCCTGCGCTTTGTAGATCTTCATATAATTTATCAGCCTTTTCTCTTACAACGGGATCGTCCGTGCGTAGAGCACACAAGTAAACGTGCCAAGGTGCTATTGCCATAGGCCAATTTAGACCTTTATCATCTGCGCTTTCTTCTGCGATAGATGCGATTGCTCTTCCTACACCGATACCATAACAACCCATAATAGGAGTAACCGATTTGCCATCTTTATTTAGAACTGTCATTCCCATGCTTTCAGTATACTTGGTACCGAGTTGGAATATATTACCTATTTCTATGCCATTTTGAAGTTTTAGAGGTGCACCACAATGAGCACAGCGCGCTCCGTCAACGACTTTTGCAATATCAAAGAATTCTTTAACGTTTATATCACGATTAAAGGATAGATTCTTAATATGATATTCTTCCTTATTTGCGCCGGTAACCATATTGTTAGCACCTTTTAGTGAGTTGTCATAAACCACTACAACGTTTGGTAATTTTTCTATACCTAAGCAACCGATATTTCCAGCCACTAAAGCACTACCTTCCAAACCTGCAGGTACTACTTCTTTAAGAAGTACCTTCTTTAATTTTGCTTCGTTAACTTCTAAATCTCCACGAACGAAACAAACTACGGTGGTTTCACTGTCACCCTTTATGTTATAGCAAACAGCCTTAACGGTTTTATACGCAGGAATATCTCCTAAATATTGGGTTACTTGTGCTATTTCCTTAGCATCTGCAGTATAAACCTCTTCCAATGGAAGTTCTACATCATCAGCATAGTTTTCAACAACAGAAGTTGCGACTTCCATATTTGATTTGTAACCACACTCCGGACAAAGAACCAAAGTATCCTCACCAACGTCAGTTAATAGCATAAATTCATGGGAAATTTTACCACCCATCATTCCAGAATCGGAAGTAACGGCAATAAAATTCTTCATTCCGATACGTTTAAAAATACGTTCGTATGCAGCATAAGCACGATAATAATATTTTTCTAAATCTTCTTGATTAATATGGAATGAATATGCATCTTTCATTTTGAATTCGCGTACGCGAATAAGACCTCCACGTGCACGACCTTCATCACGGAACTTCGTTTGAATTTGGTAAATCATGAAAGGAAGTTAAGTCGGAGGCCAAGCG
>JAZSKG010000161.1:0-8791 GCA_045534735.1 Candidatus Stercoripulliclostridium sp. | reverse complement strand
TGATCAAATTCCAATGTTACGGAGAAACAATATGAAACTGAAGAACATTTTGATTGTAGTTAAAGATATAGAGAAATCGAGACAATTCTATCACGACTTGTTTGGCATAGATTTGGTCCTTGACAATGACGGCAATATGATTTTAACCGAAGGGCTAGTCCTTCAAGATGAGAAAATATGGAAAAACTTTTTAGAAAAAGACATCATTTCCAAAAATAATTCATGTGAATTGTATTTTGAAGAGCAAAATATCGAATCTTTTATTGAAAAACTAGAAAGACTATACCCAAAAATTGAATATGTAAATCATCTTATGACACATAGTTGGGGACAACGAGTAATCCGCTTCTACGATTTGGATGGTAATTTAATAGAAGTAGGAACACCAATATGATTTTCAAATTCCAATTGTCTATTGGATTAATTCGTACGACTTTTATGTGTTCGATTATGCCTACCACTACTCCACCATACACGAAAAGACGAACAAAAGAGTTCGTCTTTTTCTTTTGACACGGGCGAGAGCGCACTTCAACGCAAAGCATGGGGTTTCGCAAGTTTCGTTAGCAACACCGATTTTCTCAAGACAAACATACGTTATGGTGCCTAAATGAAATTTTTTATATTTTTTATAGGCTTCTGTTAGGCTATGTGTTATACTATACTAAACGATAAATAAGAATCTGATGAATGATAATTTTTAGAGGTAAATTACAATGGATTGTGTATTCTGCAAAATTGTAAACGGAGATATCCCCAGTTTTAAGGTTTATGAAGATGAGTATTCCGTGGTTTTCATGGATATTGCCAAGGATGTGGATGGTCACATGGTTGCAATACCAAAGAAGCATGTGAAATCCATTCTTGATTGCGATACAATAACATTAGATCACTTGATAGCATCGGTTAAAAAGGTTGCCAATCACTGTGTTGATCATTGTGGGTATGACGGAGTAAACCTTTTGAATGCAAGTGACGAGAGTGCGGGTCAGTCTGTGCCACATTTCCATATCCATATAATTCCGAGGAAAAGTGGTGACAATATTGATGCCTGGCCAAAGTTTGATGGAGCGCATCGCGAGATAGATGAGATTTTTGAAAAACTTAGAATTATGTAAATTCCACTATATAATACATTAATAAAAAGAACCACTCAATGTGGTTCTTTTTTATTATCATAGTCTGAAGTTTTCTCTTCTTATCACTTGCGTTGTTTGTATATTTCCTCTACGGCAAGGGCATATTTTGTGGACGCCTTTGTTTCGGTAAAAACAATTCTATATGCATGTTTGGAATCGTAAAGTTCCAATGCATTACCGGGATTGGGATCTACACTTTCCATGTTCTTTAGTAGGAATTCTACCCTCTTGAATTCCTCTTCTACCGGCTCGGTTTCACCACTTTCATCAAGAGTGAACTCAAACTTACTTACACCAAATTCACTAACCATATTTTTGGGACGAACGTCAGAGTTGGAAGTAAATACTATCTTCTCCTTATCCATACGTACGGTTCCACTGGTTACGTAACGATAGTTGCATATCTCTGGTTTTTCTATGAATAACGCCGAAGGATGCTCCAAAACGAAATCATCGCTCTTGACCTCTTCTTTTACACATTCGCGCTCTTGGTCGTACCATATATCAACTCTTTCCGGACAAACGGAAGAATCGCCAATGGGCGTCAATCTACCATCGTTACCATAATGAACTTGGTTACCACAACTTTGGCAAGTTAAAAGGTGTCCTTCCGTAACTTGGGTAAATTCTGCGCCACATTTAGGACAGCGATAAAGTACCCTCTCTAGTCCTTCAGCATACTTTCTGCCTTTAAAGATTACGCCGTTCTCAATCTGATATTTATGCTCGTTAAATTCAAGAGCCTTCACTAACCCTGCGTGCAACTCATCGGAGGAAAGTTCTTTAACTTGTTCAGCAGTATAAAGAAGATCACACTTGGTGACAACCTTGCCACGTCTGCCGGTATAACCCCACTTTGGACGGGTAAGACCGGCACCGGAGGTGTTGCATACTGCAACCGGATAGCCTAAAAACTTCATTAGTTTACCATTGGCTTGTGGAATAAGACCGGATTTACCGGAGTTACTTGATTGTCCCTCGGGACAAAGTGCAACCGATATACCGGAATCCATATACTTCTTTATCTTTCTTACACAACCAAGGTCAACAACGTATTGCTTTTTAGTAATTTCCCTAGCGGCCCTAATTAGTTTGGCTAAAATGGGCGTAGAATAAAGTAGGTTTTCCGCTACTACAAATGAAACTTTCTTACCAAGAAATGGTGGAGTAAAAAATACGAAATCAAATGCAGAAGCATGGTTACAAAGCACCAACATAGGCCCTTGCTTTTTTGCCTCTTTAAAAGCCTCCGTCTTAACCGCTCTACCACCAAAGAACACTCTTGCTCCTAGGCATACGGTCATAAAAATGGAGTAATAAAACCATGGGAACTTAACTGTTCCCTTGTTGTTTTTTTCTTTAGTAAGTATATTGCTCATAGTGATATTATACACTATTCACGCACATTAGTCAATAGTGTATAACGCGCACGAGCCAAAACACTCTTACGCCAGTAATTTGATGTTTATAGTTCCTTTATTTTGTATTAGGTATCCCAAACTTGACATTATTTTCAGAATTGGTATTTTTGTTTTTCTTTTGTTCTAAATTATTTTTTCCAATTTCTTCAATTAAAAAAACAAATTCGGTAGATGCCTTATCCTTTAAGAATACAAATCTATATACGTGTTTGGCACTATAACACTCAAAGGAAACACCGGGGTTAAAGGCACAACTTTCCATTCCCTTAAGTTTTATTTGTAGCGCCATAAACTCTTCTTCAACATCCTCCGTTTCTTCACCCAAATCAAGATTTACGTTAAACGAGCCAAGTCCCCTTTCAACTATTTTTTGCTTGGGTCTTAAATTACTTTCTGCTTGATAAATTAACCTATCTCCTTCTATCTTTAACCTCCCTTTTGAAACGTATCTGTAATTGCTTTCTTTAGGGTTCTCTACAAACAAGGCGACTTCTTTTTCTAGCCTATAATCTCCATTTTTTACGCTTTCTTTTATGTTTTCTCTTTCCCACTCATACCATAAATCAATTCTCATTGGTGCAGTTGAAGACGGTCCTATTGGCAAAAGTTCTCCACTATCCTTATATTCAATCGTATTACCGCATTTTACACAAAAGAGAGTATTACCCTCACTTTTAATGGTATATTTTTTGCCACATTTTGGGCATTGGTAAAGAATTTTTTCCAGTCCCTCTGCAAGGTTTTTCCCTTTAAATCTAATTCCGTTATTTTGTTGGTAGACGTGTTCGTTAAAGTATAATGCCTTTGATAATCCTTCTTGTAATTCTTCAACTGACAATTCCTCCACCTCTTTTTGGGTATATAAAATGTCACATTTGGTTACCACTTTTCCTATTCTTATATTTTTAGCCCATTTTGGTTTACTTAATCCAGCACCACTTGTATTTGCTATTCCAACAGGATATCCCAAGAACTTAATTAGTTTTCCATTGGCTGAAGGCATAACCCCACTTTTACCCGAAGATGCAACTTGACCGGCAGGACACATCGCGACGGAAACCCCTTCTTCAAGCGACCTTTTTATTCTCCTAATACATCCCAAATCAAGTGCGTATTGCTTCTTCGTTATTACTCCTGCTTTTCTAAATATGTTCCCTAGAAAAGGCGTAGAGTATAGCATATTTTCTGCTACTACAAAATTCATCTTTTTTAATCCAAACGGAGGGATAAAAAACAAGAAATCGTAAGATGATGCGTGGTTACACATTAGTAGTATTGGACCATTTTTCTTGGCTTCTTTGAAGGAAGCACTTTCCTCGCTTTTTCCCCTAAATAACCATCTTCCTATTCTGCAAACTGCGTTCAACGTTAAATAGTATCCCCAAGGATACTTAATCTTTTTTCTCATTTCTTTCATGCCTAAACTATAAAATATTATTAAGTGCGAACAATGGAGTAATATTAAACCTTGAGGCAAATTTTGTCGCATTCCATTCTTTGTAAAATGGGTATTGAAAACTTTATACTATCGTGTTAAAATATCTTTGGCATATTAATATGCCAATATGATGAAATCGCGTTATATACGCAAAGGAGAAGATATGAAAAGAAACGGCACGTGTCCTATTTGCTATCTTAAAAGGCTATTTGGCATACGCGAAAACGTTACTGAAATTTATGATCCTACTGCCTATGAAAATGGTGTTGCACTCACCCCTCCTATGGGCTGGAGTAGTTGGAATACCTTTAAAAATAGAATAGATGAAGATTTAATTTACGATACTGCTAAAGCAATGGTAGATAGTGGTCTTAAGGATGCAGGATATACCTACGTTAACCTAGACGACAACTGGCACAGCAGTTTGCGTGACGAAAACGGCGACCTTCAAGGCGACCTAACCACCTTCGCTCATGGAATTCCCAATCTTGTAAAGAAAATAAACGACCTCGGCCTAAAGGTTGGTATCTATTCTTCTAACGGCACGGAAACGTGTGAGGATTTACCTGGCACACTATACCACGAAAGACAAGATGCCCTAACGTTTGCTAGATGGGGTATAGAATACTTTAAATACGACTATTGCCACCATATTAAAATTTCCCCTTACGCTCCTTGGGTTTATGGTATTTCCGTTTCAAAGAAAGGTGAGAAAGAGGCAACCTTCTATTCAGTTAAGGATGCTACTTTATATGGTACGGCTAAACTATTTAAAGATAGCGTAACTCCTAATGGTTTTAGAGTCACTGGTTTAGATGCAAACGCAGGCGCACTTGAGTTCACAAACGTTAACGTTAAAGAAGACGGCGAATATATTGTAACCATAGACATTAGAAAGAAAGGAAGATATAAGAAGTGTCTAATGGTTAAGGTGAACGACAAGGACGTATATCTGGTTGACTTCCCCGACCAAAAACATTACAACAACACTGCTCGTTTCCAAACACCTGTAACACTAAAAGCAGGCGACAATAAAATTCGCCTATTTAACCCCATTGGAAATCGCGCCGATAGCGCAATGCTCCAATATCAAAACATGGGCAAACAATTAAGATTAGCCACGCAAAAGGTATCTAGAGATACCAATTCACCCGAAAAACCTATCGTTTTCTCCATCTGCGAATGGGGTTGGAATAAGCCATACGTATGGGGTGGAACGGCCGGTAACTTGTGGCGCACAACACCCGACATTCGCCCCTCTTGGCCTTGGATGATAAACTGGATGTATCGTCACAACGTTAAACTAGACAAGTATGCAAGCATTGGACATTGGAATGATCCCGATATGCTAGAAGTAGGAAACGGTAACCTTACTCTAGACGAGAACCGCTCACACTTCTCCCTCTGGTGCATGATGGCTTCCCCTCTTATTCTTGGCAACGACCTTCGTACAATTTCAAAAGAGGTTTTGGAAATAGTAACCAATAAGAATCTAATAGCCATCAACCAAGATCCCTTGGGTATACAATGCAGAAGGATTAAGAAAGGCGGTGTAGACACCCTCATTAAACCTCTCGCCGATGGCAGTTTTGCACTATGCTTCTTTAACAAGTTTGGTGGCCCCAAAACAGCAAGTTGCTCTCTACGCGCACTAGAGAATTACGGGCTCCAATTTAGCGAAGAATACACCGTTCGTGACCTTTGGAGTGGCGAAGTTCAATCCGTAAAAGATAAACTTATCACACGCGTTAATAAGCACGGTGTAAAGGTTTATAAGATAGAATTCTAACGTTAAAACAAAAAAAAGGAGAGACCATTGGTCTCTCCTTTTTCATACCATTTATTTAATCTTTAAGTTCCATTTTGATAACTACCGGGAAGTGGTCGGAGGCAAATAAACCATCAACTTTGTGACTATATACTTCGTAACTAAGGATATTAAATGCATCCTTCGTAACCAAGCAATGGTCTATGGGATTACCTCCATCCATAATCTTCTTATCATTCCAACCATTGTATGTTGAGGTAGTAAAAGCATTGGGGGCAACAAGTCTTGCATCGTCCATCTTTTCTATGCAATACTCGTAATTTTTGCTTGTTATATCATAGTTAAAGTCGCCAATTTGAATGGCAGGATATTCGCTCGCAACTGCTCTATCAATCACAAGTTTTGTTCCGTTTTCACTTGCAAGTTTTGCAACGTTATCCAAGTGAACGTTACCAAATCTAATGACTTTACCATTCTTTTTATCCTTTAGATTAGCAACCGTACATATTCTATACAATTTTGCATCCCAGCCCTTTGACTTAACCTCCGGGGTTTCAGACACCCAATAGGTATGTGTGTCAACAAGTTCAAAACGTTCAGACTTATACAAAATAGCACACATTTCGCCAATTATAGATCCGTCACGACTGACAGCAATGTATTCGTAATCGTCATTCAATTCATTAAGCATTGCCGCTTCATGTGCAAATAACCACTCTTGAACACCTATGATATCTGGATCGGCCTTTCTGATTTCAGAAATCATTAGAGGACCTCTAACTGAAATATCGTCGTTGGGATTACGCGTTTCACTAAGGTCAATATTAAGAGTCCTAACGTTATAAGACATAACCGTAAAGGAGCAATCTACATTTGTCGGTGGTTCATTTGGTTCGCCACTATCGTCAATCTTTTCACAACCAACAATACCTACGCCAACGACGCCAACAAACAATGCAAGTAATAAAACTAGAATAGTCTTTTTTAATCTCATCTTCCTCTCCAGAAAAACAAATATGTACTTATTTTATACCAGAATATGCACATTGTCAATATGAAGTTTAATAGCATTTATGCACATAAAAAAACGGTAGCCAAGGCTACCGTTTTAATACTTGTTGTTTTAGAATTAGTCAATGATTTCTGCAACAACGCCTGAACCAACAGTTCTGCCACCTTCACGAATAGCGAAGCGGAGACCTTGCTCAATAGCGATGGGGGTGATAAGGGTGATTTCCATGTCAATGTTATCACCAGGCATAACCATTTCTACGCCCTTGGGAAGTTCGATAGAACCGGTAACGTCAGTAGTTCTGAAGTAGAATTGGGGACGATATCCGTTAAAGAAAGGAGTATGACGGCCACCTTCTTCCTTGGTTAGAACGTAAACTTGACCTTTGAAGTGGGTGTGGGGTTGAATGGAGCCAACTTTAGCAAGAACTTGACCACGTTCAATATCTTTTCTATCAATACCACGGAGAAGAGCACCGATGTTGGCACCTGCTTGAGCATAGTCAAGAAGTTTACGGAACATTTCTACGCCGGTAACGGTGGTTTCACGAGTTTCGCGGATACCAACGATTTGAACTTTGTCACCAACTTTAACTTCACCACGTTCTACTCTACCAGTAGCAACGGTACCACGACCGGTGATGGTGAAAACGTCTTCAACAGGCATCAAGAAGGGCTTGTCGTTAGCACGTTCAGGAGCGGGGATATAACTGTCAACTGCTGCGAGAAGTTCGCGGATGCAGTCACAAGCGGGGTTCAGAGCATCGTCGTTTTGAGCAGCTTCTAGAGCCTTAACAGCGGAACCTTTGATGATCGGAATATCGTCGCCAGGGAATTCATAGGTGGAGAGAAGATCTCTAATTTCCATTTCTACGAGTTCTAGGAGTTCTTCGTCGTCAACAAGGTCAGTCTTGTTCATGAATACGATGATGTAAGGAACGCCAACCTGTCTAGCAAGAAGGATGTGTTCACGAGTTTGGGGCATGGGACCGTCGGTAGAAGCAACTACGGGGATAGCACCGTCCATTTGAGCAGCACCGGTGATCATGTTCTTAACATAGTCAGCGTGTCCGGGGCAGTCAACGTGAGCATAGTGACGGGTTTCGGTTTGGTATTCAACGTGAGCGGTGTTGATTGTTATACCTCTTGCTTTCTCTTCGGGAGCCTTATCGATTTGGTCATATCTCATCTTTTCAGCATTACCCATAGCAGCAGAAACCATGGTGATAGCTGCAGTAAGGGTGGTCTTACCATGGTCAACGTGACCGATGGTACCGATATTTACGTGTGGTTTAGTTCTTTCAAACTTACTTTTTGCCATTAGATTGTCCTCCAAATAATGGGTATATTTTTATTTTTTTGTTTGTAGTTTTGTTGTGAGTAGTCCTCACTTTTTCAATTATATAATAATTTATATTCTTTGTCTACTATTTTTACAATTTTTAGGTAGAATTATTATTTTTTACCAACAATTCTTTCAAATTCGCTCTTTGGAACCTCAGTATAGCAACCAAGTTGCATTGAATATGCGCCTCTACCTTGGGTTGCAGAACGGAGATTGGTAGCATAACCGAACATTTCTGAAAGTGGAACGTCACAGGAAACAACCTTGGTGCCCTTTCTGTCTTCAATGTTCTTAATGGAACCACGGCGAGAGCTTACGGTGCCAAGAACGTCGCCAAGATATTCGTCCGGAGCAGTAATTTCAACTGCCATAAGAGGCTCTAAGAGAGTTGCTTGTGCCTTTTCAGCTGCTGCTTTAAGTGCCATGCTTGCAGCAATCTTAAATGCCATTTCAGAGGAGTCAACTTCGTGTGATGAACCATCAACGAGGTCTACCTTGAAATCTACGAGCTCATAGCCTGCAAGAACGCCTGCACGAGCTGCATCTCTGATGCCTTCTTCAACGGGCTTGATGTATTCCTTTGGAACGGAGCCACCAACGGTCTTATCTTCAAATACGATACCGCTACCGGGCTCTAAGGGGGTAACTTCAATTACAACGTGGCCATAT
>JAZSKG010000215.1:0-2020 GCA_045534735.1 Candidatus Stercoripulliclostridium sp. | reverse complement strand
AAATAACGCGTTTTCTAGCAAGAGAATTCCGTATTATTACACTTGGGACAAGGGGGCATCTTGTCGTATTGACCAAGACTTACTTCGGTACCACAATTGGTACAATTATAACTGCCACGACCGGGCTTTTCGCCGGTTTTTACTATACATTCTTTCATTTTTGTTTCTCCTTTTTTTGTTTGGTATCGTTAGAATGTGAGATTTATCTCTTTTTATTCTCATTTTCTCATTTTTTCACGTTGGAATAATTTGTATAACCTTTTTAAAGAAAGGTTTATTGACTTTTGTACGCGCGCGTTATATAATATCATCGGGATTAAAGGAGTAATATGCGTAAAAAGATATTTCTTACCATTTTCATACTAGTTTTTGCGGTTGTAATGATCTCCGCTTGTACAACGACAACTTTTACCGTAACCTATGAGGTTGACGGTCAGGTATATACCACCGAGGAAGTTAACAAGGGTGGCACACCCACTTTGCCTAAAACCCCCGAAAAGGCCGGGTATGTTTTTGACCATTGGTGCTTTGATAAGGATAAGGGCGAGCAATACTTTAAGGCGGATACCGTTATTATCAACGACGTTACGGTATATGCTTTTTGGGTTAAACTAAAAGACAACGTAGAAAATAATTTTACCGTTTCCTTTGATTCTCAAGGTGGCTCCGACGTTGCACCGTTCGTAGTTAAAAGGGGGGATAGTTTTACTTTGCCCACTCCTCCCACCAAGGCCGACTATAATTTTGAGGGCTGGTTTTTGGATACTGCTTATACCATTCCTTTTACCACTTCCTATACCGTTACCAAAAATATAATCGTTTACGCAAAGTGGACTCCCGTTGATACCACTACTTTCTTTAAACGTAGTGGCTCGGTTATTACGGAAATTTCTTTAGAGGGCAAAAAGGCAAGCGCACTTGTTCTTCCCGAAAAAATTGACGGCGTAAGCATAACTGCTTTAGGAGAGGGGCTCTTTAAGGGCAACCAAAACCTAAAGAGCATAACCTTCCCCAAGAATTCTTCCTACGTAACCATAGGAAAAGAGTGCTTTAGAGATTGTACCTCTCTTGAAGAAATCAAGTTCATAAACGGCATATCCAATATAGAAGAGGGCGCGTTTAGAGGTTGCACCTCCATAACTAGTGTAAATTTACCCACGTCGGTTACCAAAATAAGCAAAGATACCTTTAGAGATTGCAAAAAACTAAAGTACGCTAACCTTCAAAACGCCATTTTGACCGAGATTGGCGAGGGTGCTTATGCTAATTGTGAAAAACTTGTTGGCCCCATAAAAATTGCATCTACCGTAAAGAGCATTGGGGCTGAAGCCTTTATGAAATGTGCAGAGGTTTCTGCCTTTAACGTTGAAGACGGCGTAGAGAGCATAGGGGATAGAGCATTCTTTAACTGCGCTAAGACCTCCTATATACGTATTCCCGATACCGTAACGAGTTTAGGTGTTTCTGCCTTTGCAGATTGTAAGAGTGCAACCAGCGCCTATATAGGTAGTGGTATCACTTCTATTCCCGAGCAAACCTTCCTTCGTGCTATTGCGCTGGATACGTTAACGATATCTGAAGAAAACAAGATTACTTCCATAGGAAGATCTGCCTTTGCATACTGCTACGAACTTGAAAACTTTACTATTCCAAGTGGCGTGCAAGAAATAGGCGAAGATGCCTTTAGAGAATGTAAAGATATTACTTCCTTTACTGCCCCAAGTGGTCTTGTGGAGATAAAATCCGGCACCTTCCTTAACGCATTACTTCTAAAAGAAGTAACCTTACACGCAAACGTTACCGCCATAGGTAACAATGCCTTTATGAATTGTGGTGAACTTACTACTTTAAACGGTATGCTTGGTTTAACCGACCTTGGAGCAGGCGCATTTGCCTACTGCAAGAAGTTGGAGGCTGTCACCATTCCGGGAAGCGTGGAAAACGTTAAAACCGACACCTTTAAAGACTGTCACGCACTAAAGAATTTGACCATATCCGACGGCGTTAAGAGTATAGGCGA
>JAZSKG010000020.1:0-2074 GCA_045534735.1 Candidatus Stercoripulliclostridium sp. | reverse complement strand
ATTGTATGCACTAAAAAGCCTTGCTACTTTTAACGGAAGTTCTTCTTCGTCTACGTTAATGCCTTGTTGTGGTAAAAGTTTAATTAAAAAATGGGTGGCGTATACGTACGGGAATATTCCGGAATAATTTATTTCTTCCAGTAAACGCACGGCTAGAACTAGATTTTGTGCTTCTGGTACGCTCGGCTCAGAAAGTCTGTCTAAGGCTTCAAGTATTATTTGGCTAGATGAATATTTGTGAACGTCACTCCAAACGTTAAAAAAACTTTCCTCTACCGTGCAACCCGTAACAGTATAAAAATCCCCTTTCTTGTGGAGTATGTATTCCCCAAAGCACATAGGTTGGGCGCACTGCTTCAACTTGGACTTTGGGCTCTTTACAGAGCGAACTTGGGCACCTATTTTGCCTAATTCTGCAGAAAACAACGTGAGTATCTTGCCAGACTCACCATAATCTGTAGTCCTCAAACATAGCGCTTGGGTTCTAGTTTCCATTCTCGTCCTTTTCTTTCGTAAGTTGTGAATACAATAGGAAATATCCTATGTTGCCACTCCTACGAAATGCCTCATAAAATACGTCTTTTGGTTCTTTGTTCATACCTAGAGTATGAGCCTACTTTTACTTTTTATACGTTACGCGTCGTCGCGTTTATTATATCCTAAATTATTAAGAAGACCTATATCATCACGCCAATCCTCTTTGACTCTTACCCATATTGTCATAAAGATTTTATCGCCTGTCATCTCCTCTAAATCCTGTCTTGCGTAAGTAGAAATGCGCTTTATCATCTCACCTTTTTTACCTAGTACTATGGACTTGTGTTGTTGCTTTTGAACAATCAAGTCGGCATCAATATCCAAAATGCCGTTTTCTCTGTACTCATACTTATTAATGCTTACTGCTATGCCATAAGGAATCTCTTTGTCTAAAAGCCTTAGAGCCTTTTCACGTATAATTTCAGATGCCATAAAGCGCATGTTTCTATCGGTATACTGATCTTCAGCATACATCTTTTCACCCTCTGGCATTAATGCAATTATTTCTTTTTTAAGGGCATCAACGTTTTTACCCTTGAGTGCAGAAATTGGAACAACAGCCGTTAGTCCTTCTATCTTATTTAACTCTATTAATATCTCTGCCACCTTTTCTTTGGTTACGTGATCAACTTTATTTACGGCAACAACAACCTTATTGCCACTAGAAACGTTTTTCCTTATGCGCTCAACGTCGCTCAAGTCTAAACCTTTTTCAGAATCTACTACGTAAAGGACTGCGTCTACACCCTCTGATGCAACTTTAACGGAGTGCATCATAAACTTGCCAAGTTCGTTTTTAGGCGCGTGTATACCGGGTGTATCCACAAAGATAACTTGCACGTTTTCCTCGTTTAAGATGCCTATTATTCTATTGCGAGTTGTTTGAGGCTTCCATGATACGATGGAAACCTTTTCCCCTACCATTTGGTTAATAAGAGTTGATTTTCCAGCATTGGGCCTACCTAAAATAACTGCATATCCACACTTAGAAGGCTCTTCTATTTCCTCTTCAAATTCATAAGGTTCTATTCCATCTCTTTTAATGCCTACGGCATTCAATATCTCGTCTTGAAGTGCTTCCATTTCTTCACGCTCTTCTTCCTCTTCGTGATCAAATCCAAGAAGATGCAACATTCCATGAGTAACCAAAAAGCCCAACTCTCTTTCTAAACTATGGCCATACTCTTCTGCTTGCTCTTGTGCCCTTTCCAAGCAAATATAGATTTCACCTAAAATAACGCAATCATTTTCGGGATTAACGTCGTCTTCATAGTCGCTCGCATTAAATGGTAATTCTACTTCTAATGAAGGAAAACTAAGAACGTCGGTAACCTTATCAATGCCACGTTCCTCTCTGTTGAGTTCTTGCATTTCAGTTGAATCAAGTAGTTCTACTTCAATTTCAACTTCTTTAGCCTTTATATTAAAATGCTTAAGAGCGCCCTTGATAGCGCGCTCCAATATCTTCTCGTGTTGCTCTGCATTGTATAAATTTATCATGATTACTCTCTCGGATTATTGAAGTCGGATCGTAGCC
>JAZSKG010000162.1:0-1695 GCA_045534735.1 Candidatus Stercoripulliclostridium sp. | reverse complement strand
ACGATCCGACTTAGTAGTAGAAAATCCCCCATCCGTTGTCAAAGAATTGGTAGAAAACGCCATTGATGCCGGTGCGAGAAACGTTTCCGTTTACATAGAAGACGGTGGAATTAAAAGTATAGAAGTTATAGATGACGGCGCAGGAATACCTAAAGAAGAACTTCCAAAGACAATTTTGCCCCACGCAACAAGCAAAATCAAGGAAGCAGACGACCTTTACACCATATCAACTCTAGGTTTTAGAGGGGAGGCTCTTGCATCCATATCTGCCGTTTCCGAGTTTGAAATTCGTACAAAGTATTTTGAAAGCGAGCACGGCGCTTATTTGTATTTTAAAGGTGGCGAAAGTGAAATAGGCGATTGCGCGCATAATGAAGGCACTAGTATTAAGGTAGCAAATCTTTTCTACAATACGCCTGCTCGTTACAAATTCCTAGGTTCAAAGTCGTCGGAAGAAGGGCAAGTAACCAAACAAATGTTTAGGCTTATTCTAGCGAACCCGGAGGTTGCCATAAATTACTACGTTGATGGTAAAATCACATATGCATCTTCCGGAGAGGGCTTAAAAAGTGCCGTAGAAAGCGTTTTTGGAGCAAAAATCGCTAGTTCTTTAATTGAGGTAGAAGAGCCGGAAGCAGTAGAAGGTTTGCGCGTAAACGGTTATATTTCTCCCGAAAACGTCTATAAAAATAATCGTAATTTCCAAATTGTTATTTTAAACGGTAGGGTAATTAGCGACCAAACGATTTCACAAACCATACAAAATGCTTACGGTTCAAGATTAATGAGTCGTTGTTTTCCCATTTTCGTGTTAAATATAATAATGCCCTTTGACGAAGTTGACGTAAACGTACATCCAAACAAGAAAGAGGTTCGTTTCCAAAATTCAAGAAAGGTTTATGGCCACATATATCGCTTAGTAACTAGAATTTTGGATGGTTACGACTTCCAAAAACGTCAAAGTTTAATTGCTGATTTTTCCTCTATTCCTAATGAAAACGACCAAAAACAAGTAGATTTTAGTCCGATAGGGGATGTTAAAAAAGAAGAGGGGGAGGTAAAACCCGTTCTCAGTTTTGAAGACGCATTAAATCTAGTTCGTGGTAAAACGAATTCTACAGTTGATCGCGTAAGCGAGCCTGCTCCCAGCGCATATACACCTACTCCTTCCTCTTTTAGAAGTTTTGTGCCAAGCGTAAAACCATCATCAAGTATTATTACGGAACTTGATCCTTTTACGGAAGAGAAGGTTGTAGAAACTAATACTAAAACCACTATTCAAACATCATTTGAGGTTGATTATCATAAAGATTTAGTGAAAAAAGTAAAGAATTATACGGTAATCGGTCAATTCTTTGATACCTATCTTGCAATTGAGTGCGAGGACAAAATAATCTTTATAGACCAACACGCAATGCATGAACGTATTATTTACGACAACTTGGTTGAATCTTGGTCAGAGAAGGAAATAAGTTATCAACCACTTATGATTCCATACGTTTATGAAAACGGCTTGGAAGAAATTGCTCTTATTCTTGAAAATAAAGACACACTTGCAACCCTTGGCTTTGAAATTGAAGAGTTTGGTGGAAATGCCATAAGGGTTTCTGCCGTTCCCACGCTTATTGCCGATAAACTTGACCTAAATTCCTTGTTAAATAACGTGGCTAATGAATTAAAACTTGGAAAACTTTC
>JAZSKG010000241.1:0-9139 GCA_045534735.1 Candidatus Stercoripulliclostridium sp. | reverse complement strand
TTTTTGATATAGAAGATCTCGCTTGTAACGAAATTCAAGATACCACTCTTCCAAGCGAAGGGTATATTATTGCGATTAAAGAAAATATGGTTGAACTAAAATATAGAGACCATATTGCAAAAGAGCGTGCAAAAGCCAGTTTATCTCAACTCGTTAAAACTTGCGAGAAAGAAATTCCCGCTATGATTATTGAGGATGCTCCCAAAATTCAAATGCGTGCATATATGTTAGACGTCGCAAGATACTTTTTTAGTGTAGAAGAAGTCTTAAAGCAAATCGATTATCTTGCTCTTTACAAGTTTAACACTTTGCATTTACACCTTAACGACGATCAAGGTTGGCGTGTTGAAATAAAAGCCTTTCCAAAACTTACCGAAATTGGAAGTATTAGACGCAGAACGTTATTTAGATTAAAAGAGCATAAAGGATATTATACTCAAGATGATTTACGAAAAATAGTAGATTATGCCCATTCAAAAGGAATCCGTGTTATACCGGAAATAGACGTCCCGGGACACTTTCAGTCTGCAATTGCGTCATATCCAGAGTTTGGCTGTTTCGGCAGAAAAGTAAAGGTCGCTGAAAATTTTGGAGTGAAATTTGACGTAGCTTGTATTGGTAAAGAAAGCACAATTGATTCTATAAAAACCATTATTAAAGAATTAATGGACATATTTACTGACGAATATTTCCACATCGGTGGAGATGAAGTCCCCTCTCAACGCTGGGAATTGTGTCCCCATTGCAAACAAAAGTTTATTGCACTCGGTTGCAAAAACTATAATGAGTTCCAGGCACATTTTATGAATGAATTGGGTGCATTTATAATCAACAACGGGAAAACGCCTATCATGTGGAATGAAAGTGATCCTACTGGAATTATTGATGAACGCATTGTCTGGGAATGCTGGGATATTGATTATAATAACGAAAAATTCCAAAAAGAAATGGCTCGTGGAAGGAAAATCATAAATGCAAAAACAGAACCATATTATTTGGATTTACCTTATGGTATAAACAATCTAAAACAAGTTTATGATTATGAACCACTCGTTTTTGAAAAAAACCTCATTGGCGTAGAGACTTGTTTATGGGGCGAATTATTACCTAACGTAAAAACAGCAAGAAAAAAGACCTTCCCTAGATTGCTCGCAGTAGCAGAAAGGCTTTGGTCTAATGAAAAAGATTATCTCTCATTTGAGCAAAAATTAATGCAACACAACAAAATACTCAAAACTTTTGGTGTTAAACCTACTCCAAAATGGTTATATAATCCTGTTGGAGTAATCAAAGCTTTTTCCAAACTCTGGTGGGCTAGACGAGTTCTTTACTGGGCAGGACTGCCAAATATTATAACGAACGCAAAAATAAAGAAAAAATACGGGAGATAAGAACAATGGAAAAAATAGTAAATATCTGTAATCAATTTCAAGTTGACTCCCCTATCGTTGGTGCAGAAAAATACGGATGTGGACATATAAACGACACGTATAAAGTAGTAGATGAAAAAGGTAAACATTATATTCTACAAAGAATTAACCATAAGGTTTTTCGCGACGTTGATGGCTTAATGCAAAATATAGTAGGTGTTACCGAATATATATTTGATAAGATGCTTGCAAGTGGACAAGACGTTAGTGACTGCTTAAGAGTAATAAAAACCCTTGACTATAAGTCTTATTACGGAAATGATGAAATAGGCTACTATCGTTTGTACAATTTCGTTTATGGTGGCATCAGCATTGAAACAAGCCCCACAAAGGAGCAATTTGAAGTAAGCGGTGTTGGCTTCGGTAAGTTCCAGAAAATGCTAGATGGGTATCCCGCAGAAACAATTAAGGATTCCATACCTAATTTCCATAATACAGTTGATAGATTTGCTAAGTTTGAAAACGCTATAGCCAAAAACTCTTTTGATAGACTCCAGGAAGTAGAAGATGAGGTAAAATGGTTTTATCAAAGAAAACACTATTGTTCCAAGGTGCTGGATTTAATTAATTCTGGTGATATTCCCCTTCGCGTAACACATAACGATACTAAACTAAATAACGTTTTAGTGAACGTAGATAGCATGATGCCCGTTACGGTAATCGATTTGGATACCGTTATGAAAGGCTCTGTTTTATATGATTTTGGTGATAGCATTAGAAGTGGAACAAATACCGGCAAAGAGGATGAAAAGGATCTTAGTAACGTAGACTTTTCGTTAGAACTTTACGAATCATTCTGCAAAGGTTTTCTTGGCGAAGTAAAGGATAGCCTAACACAAAAAGAAAAAGAAAATCTCTCTTTTGGAGCAATCCTTATGACCTTTGAGTGTGGTATGAGATTTTTGACAGACTATCTTGAGGGCGATCACTACTTCAAAACCCATCGCGAAAAACACAATTTAGATAGATGTCGCACACAAATGAAAATGGTAGAAAGAATGGAAGAAAACTTGGAGCAAATGAATGCCATTGTTAAAAAGTACTTATAGATATGAAAAAACTGATTTGCTCTGGAAAATTAAAAGATAACTTTGGTGGTTTTGCAAAAAATAAAACTGACTATTCTCTCTCATTTGAGAATGATATGCTTAATCTATCCTTTGTTTCTTATGATAAAAATATTTTTTCAAAAGGTAAATCATACAACGATAAACTATACGAAGGAGATACCGTCGAAATTTTTATTACTCTTGGAAAAAGAAATAAATATTTAGAGTTGGAAGTCAACCCTAATGGCGTGCAATATGCAGGCGTTGTTGAAAACAATAATGGGCAACTAAATATAACCTATCTTCCTGCTTCTCCTTTCTTTTCGCACGTTGACAAGAAGCATGATTGTTGGGATTGCTACATGACTATCCCTATCGCTAATTTACAAGGGTTGGGTTTTCAAAAAGATAATGCTTATTTTAATTTATTTAGGCAAGATTATGATGAGGATGCACTAAATCTATATGCACTTAACCCTACCAACAAGAGCACTTTCCATGATGTAGACAGTTTTATAAAACTGGAAATACAATAATTAGTTAGGTTGTAATTATGAATAAAAAAATTAATATTAAGTTTAATGAAAAGATCTGTTCTTATGATATATCATATAATGGTTTTACTTGGATAAACGATGGAAGAAAGCCTTTTGTTGCGGTTAACAAAAACATTGGTGATAGACAAAAGGTTAAAACTCTACCCTTTACGTCTGCAAAAACAAAAAACACACATTATTCCGAAAATAAAATAATAACCTACTATTCCGACTTTTTTCTTGATGGTGACAAACTACCATTTACTATAGTTTGTTCTGCCGAAGTCATAGAAGATGACGTCGTTTTTTCACTTAAAACCGAAAATGAAACCAGTGGTCAAATCCAGGGTATTTTCTTCCCGGGTGGTTTTAATTCAAAAAATAAAACACAGAGTTCATACCACGTAGACCCAATGCGACAAGGATTCATTTTGCCAGACGGGTACAAAAAAAATATATTTGCAACCCATTATTATACAATCGTTAAAAGACCTATTAATTCTGCCGATTGCTATATGCCGCTTTGGGGAAGGGTTTGTGATGGGCACTCTTTGACTGCAATTGTTGAAACCCCCTATGATGCATCAATGTTCTCCTGTTACGGAAAACGTTTGGCTTTTCTTAATTCCGTTTATTGGCAAACCTCACTTGGAAAAATATCTTATGAAAGAAAATTACGCCTTTGCTTCCATAACGATGGCGATTATAACACCATAGCGAAAACCTACCGCAGTTATCTAATGAAAAACAACCTATTGGTAACGCTTGATGAAAAAATAAAGGGTAACCCTAATATACAAAAAATTATCGGTGCACCTGTTCTTCACCATAAAATTTTTTCTAAAATAAACGAAAAGTCTCAGTTTTATAATAAAAATGGCTCTAATGAAATCTTATGTGCCACTTTTAAAGAACGCTCCGAGCAAATGAAAAAATTAAAGGAACTGGGACTTGAAAAACTTTATATACACACCGATGGTTGGGGAAAAAATGGATATGACAACGATCACCCGTATATTTTGCCTCCTTGTAAACAAGCCGGTGGCTGGAATGGGCTAAAAGATTTTGCCGATACTTGTCGCGAACTCGGATATGTGTTCGCACTTCACGACCAATATAGAGATTATTATTACGACAGCCCGGTATTTGACAAAAACAAGGCTATAACTAATGCTGATGGAAGCAACCCCTACTGCTCAATATGGGATGGTGGGGAACATACCTATCTTTGTTCTTATTTCGCTTTGGATTTTGTTAAGAAAACATATGACGAACTTGCAGAACACAATATTGACGTACAAGGTGCATACCTTGATGTGTTTGCAATTATGCAAGGTGATGAGTGCTTCCATGAAAATCACTCTGTTTCAAGGGAAGAAAGCATAGCCTACCGTGCAAAATGCTTTGACTATCTCAACGAAAAAGGACTTATAATGTCTTCCGAAGAACCCGGAATGCAACTACTAAATCACCTTGCCCTTGTTCACCATGGCCCTCACGCATTAAAACCACAGGAAAATGGTAAACCTATTGGCATACCAGTCCCTCTTGGCAATTTAGTATATCACGATTGCATAATCATACCTTGGAATTGGTTTAATAATTGGGGCATTCCAAAAGGAGAGGATGGCGATTTATATTGTGCCTTGAATGCCGGTATGCCTTACTTGCACCCATACGGAAACTCTCTTAAGAAAATAGGAACCGACAATCGTACTGCCGATATTGAAATGATGAATGATGAAGAATTAAAAAAGGAGATTAGTCGTATTGAACCCCTATGTAATCTACAAGAGCGATTATATAACAAAGAGATGTTGAAACATGAATTTCTTGGAAGTTATCGCAAACAAAAAACCACTTATTCAGACGGCACCTCCATCACTATTGATCTAGACAAAAATACTTATACCATTGATTAACGATAAAATGATAAAAGACCTTGTCTTAACAAGGTCTTTTTTGTTTTTATGGTTATATGTGTTTTAGGTTTCTAATTAGCCATAAATGGGACCATAAACGCCACATGCTTTGTAATCTGCCGATTGACTATCCTCGGTACCAAACGCTGTCCATGAATGGGGACGGAAGATTTTTTCTTGCGATACGTTGTGCATATTAACAGGTATACGAAGCATGGATGCAAGTGTAATAAGGTCTGCCCCTACGTGCCCATATACCGTAACACCATGGTTTGCTCCCCAGTTTGCCATAACAGAGTAAACGTCTTTGAATGCACCCTCGCCCGTGAGAATAGGAGTAAACCAAGTTGTAGGCCATGTTCTATCCGTTCTTAAATCAATAGTCGTGTGTGCATTATCGGGAATATTTACAGTATATCCCTCTGCAATTTGCATAACCGGGCCAACCCCTTCTACAATGTTTACACGAAGCATTGTAACGGGCATTTCTGCTTTACAACGGAAATGACTAGAAAAACCACCGCCACGGAAATATTCATAATTTGCTCTGCACCAATCGGTTGCTTCCAAGCAAGCGTTTATATCTGATTCCGTCATTTCCCAGAAGGGCTTCATGCAATTCTCGCCTTTATCGTTTTTAGATGCACCACATCCGTCAAGGGCTGTTGCTCCAGAATTGATAAGATGAATAAAACCTTCGCTTGCCTTCCCCTCTGGCTTAATTCCCGTTACTCTTTCACAAGCATCAGGACTCCAATATGTACGAACGTCATGGAAACATGGAGCGCTTCCTGTTAAAAGCGTTCCCAGCATCATGGAAACCCCATTCAGGGTATCATTCTCCGTTGCAAACGGAGTGGGAGCCTTTGGTCCATTCCAGTCAAAGGTAGAAGCCATTATTGCTTCGGTAAAATCTGCGTTGGGAAGCCAATCCGTCCAATTTCTTTGTCCTTGGAACCCACCGGCAACCGCATTTTTACCCAGCGCTTCTTCATGCCAGCCAAGCTCATCAAGTTTCTTATTTCCATAAAGAATATCTTTAACTATAATTGAAAACTTTGCGATAAACTCCCAGTCCTTATCTGCTGGTACAACTTTAGATTTCTTTATGATGTCGGGAAGTTCTTTACCAGCATTTACGTCAAAGCCTTCCTTGCAATTTGCTTTAATCCATTTTAGAGCCCTATCGTACTCATCTTTGTCATATATTTCAAGGGTTATTCTTCTAATGATGTCACTCATATCAACCCACTCTGCGCGAATACCAAAATATTTTTGGAACATAGATGCATCACAATAACTGCCAGCTATGCCCATAGATACCCCACCAAGATTTACATATGACTTGTTCTTCATCCAGCCTACCGTAACAGCAGATTTTGCAAAACGAAGGATTTTTTCGCTAACATCAGAAGGAATCGTCTTATCATCCATATCTTGAACGTCTTTGCCATAAATGGAAAATGCAGGGAGTCCCTTTTGTGCATAGGCGGCCATTACGGCAGAAAGATATACAGCACCTGGTCTTTCTGTTCCGTTAAATCCCCATACTGCTTTAATCGTGTTTGGGTTCATATCAAACGTTTCGGAACCATAACACCAGCAAGGGGTTACCGAAAGGGTTGCTACCACATTTTCTGTGGAAAATTGCTCCTCGCATTTTGCCGCTTCAGCACCTCCACCAATTGTAGTATTGGAAATAACGCATTGTACTGGTGTGCCGTCTGGATATTTAAGGCTTTCGCTTATAAGTTTTGCTGCTGATTTTGCCATATTCATCGTCTGCGTTTCAAGACTTTCTCTAACGCCACCCCAGCGTCCGTCAATAACTGGTCTAATTCCAATTTTAGGGTACAACATTTCTTTTTCTCCTTTCAATTATTGTAAATTTATTAAAACTTGTTACGATATAATTTCACAAAATCTTTTATATGCCACATCCCACTCTGCCGTTCTTTTTTTGTTAAAAAGTTTTACATTTTCCGTTTCGGCAATTATTTTTCGTCCCTCGTCAACATCCTTTATTGCACCAAGTGCAATAAGTTGTAACATAATGTTGCCAAGAGCGGTGGCTTCAACCGGCCCTGCAATAACAGGAATACCTATGCTCTCAGAGGCTAATTCACACAAGAATGCATCTTTGGAACCGCCACCCACAAGGTTAAGTACTTCAAAGTTTTTTTGGGCACACTCGCTGATTTGCTCAAGAGCAAGTCTATATTTCATAACAAGGCTTTCATAAATACAACGTACTATTTGACCGATAGTCAAAGGTACTGGTTGGTTTGTTTTTTTGCAATATGCTTTTATCTTGTCAATCAAATCGCCATGTGCCGAAAAACCCGAAGCATCTGGATCTATAAAACTACGAAATTGCTCACTTACTCTCGCCAAATTTTCAAGTTCATCGTAAGATAAACTCTTTCCATGTTCTTTTAAATCTTGTCTTAGTTGTTGGATGAGCCAAAGCCCACTAATGTTTTTAAGAAAGTTAATTTTTCCATTTGCGCCCATTTCGTTAGAAAGGTCGTACTCAGCACTTTCTTTTGTAATAATCGGAGTATCTACCTCACACCCCATAAGCGACCAAGTGCCACAAGAAAGAAAAGCCACATATTTCGTATGCGTGGGCATTGCTACAACGGCACATTGCGTATCATGTCCGGCAACACTTATGACTGGCACTCCGTTATAATAGCCGTTTATCGTTGCGCTCTTTTTCAAGGGTGGAAGTAAATCTTTTTTAATGCCAAAAGTATCTAAAACTTTCTTACTCCATTCCCCTTTTACCATATCAAACATTTGCGATGTTGATGCTATAGTAACTTCACAAACCTTTTCCCCAGTAAGAAGATAAGCAAATAAATCTGGCATAAAAAGGAATTTATCTGCATTATTAAGATCCTTGTCACAGAGAAGTTGAAAAAGGGTGTTGATGTTCATTATTTGATTGCCGGTTTCTACAAATATTGCTTCTGCTGGCATTTTGGTAAACGCAATCTCCAAGGCGTTAGCGGTGCGACTATCGCGATAATGATACGGCTCGTGTATAATATTGCCTTCTTCATCAAGAAGGGCATAATCCACACCCCAAGTATCAAAAGCGATTGAATCAACTTTCCCTGCCTTTCTAATCGCAGTTTTAATTTCATTCAAAATCATATCAATATCATGACAAACATGCCCATCAACTATTTTGGGCGTGTTTTCAAAACGATGGATTTCCGAATGCTTTATACTTTTTCCGTCAAAGACTCCTTTTATTGCTCTTCCGGAAGAAGCACCAAAATCAAAGGCTAAAACCGTTCTCATCTTATCTTGACCTTTTGAACCTATTAATCCTTCTTGTGAAGCAAACTATCTTCCGGATTAAAAACTTTATAACCCGGATGCCTACCGGTTACTCTATAGTATCCTCTTAAATCAATGAGTTTTTGTATGTTCTCTTTGCTAATATCGTGACTGCCACCCAAAATAACAGCATTGATGGTTATTTTTGCCCAAAGTTCAAGACTTTCCATTCTATAAAAAGCGGTTATTACGTCGCTTCCCACGGCAAGTGCTCCATGGTTTTCTAAAAGCATAACATCATGTTCTTCAAGGTAGGGTTCTATTGAATCGGGAACTTCCGAAGTAGATGGTGTGCCATAAGGAGTAAGTGGTACTGAACCAATAACGGCAACATCCTCTATCATGTTATACATATCCATTGCCTTATGTGCTACAGCAAACCCAGTAGCACCAGGCGGATGAGCATGGATTACACTAAAAACGTCGTCTCTCTTTTGATAACAACGAAGATGCATTTTGATTTCACTTGATGGACGATATCCTTCGTTGGCTTCAAGGATATTGCCCTCTTTGTCAAGAACAACAAGTTTTTCAGGTGTAATAAATGCTTTGCTGATGCCTGTAGGCGTAGCAATAACCCTTCCATCGGGAAGTTTTACACTAACGTTTCCATCATTTGCAGCAACCCAACCAAGTTGCCACATTTTATGACATACGTCACATATTTGTTCTTTTATTTCTTGTATTTGTTCCATGCTTTCATACTAACACAGGTTAAACAAAAAGTCAATCTCAACAAAAGATAGTTTTATATTTAATAGGCTCCACCAAGAAAAAACAAGGCACCTTGCATCAAGGTGCCCTATTAATTTATTAGAATTGTTAAAAAGGCACCATATGGTGCCTTTTTA
>JAZSKG010000003.1:0-5554 GCA_045534735.1 Candidatus Stercoripulliclostridium sp. | reverse complement strand
CACTTCTACCACGAAGCTGATTATCTATACGGCGAGATTCGTGCCTTTCCGTACCTAAAATATGCAAACCACCTGCGTTCATAACTTCTTTCTTTTCCGCATCGGTTTGTTCTTTATATTTATTGTAAATTTCGTAATAATGCTTACGAACTTGCATTACATCTTCAGGAATATCACTAATAAACGAAGTTGCAAGCTCTATTACTTCATCGTCAACGCCCTCTTCACGAAGTTTTCTTTTAGCCATAAATTCAGGGTTACCACCGAGCAAAATATCCGTTCCACGACCAGCCATATTGGTTGCAATGGTAACTGCCTTAAGTTTACCGGCTTGAGCAATAACTTGTGCTTCCTCTGCGTGGAGTTTAGCATTTAGAACGTTGTGAGTAATACCTATCTTGCGTAGTTTTTTGGAAAGTTCTTCGGATGCCTCAACGGAAGTGGTACCTACTAGTACGGGTTGACCATACTCGTAACACTCCTTTATGTCCTCTATAACTGCCTCAATTTTATCCTCGCGATGAGCATAAACTTTATCGGGCTCATCAATACGAACAACCTCTTTATTGGAGGGAATTTGTACTACGTCTAGGTTATATATGCCTCTAAATTCTGCCTCTTCCGTAATAGCAGTACCGGTCATACCGGAAAGTTTCTTGTACATACGGAAGTAGTTTTGGAAAGTGATAGTTGCAACAGTAACGCTTTCGCGCTTGATTTTTACGTTTTCTTTGGCCTCTATTGCTTGGTGTAAGCCTTCGGAATATCTTCTACCGACCATCTTACGACCGGTGAATTCGTCAACTATAACTATTTCGCCGTTTTCTACGATGTAGTCCTTGTTGGCGTGCATTAGGAAGTTAGCGCGAAGTGCCGTATTGATGTGGGTTCTGATTTGGGCTTGCATTTCTGGAGCAACGTTGTCCATATCAAAGTAACGGTCGGCTTTATCCGTGCCATCTTCGGTCAATATGGCGTGATTGTCCTTTTCGTTTAGTTCGTAATCGCCCTCTCTTAGACTCTTTACGAATCTATCAGCCTTTACGTATTCGTCACCCACTCTACCGGCAGAACCGGAAATAATTAGAGGGGTACGTGCTTCGTCTATGAGAATGGAGTCAACTTCGTCAACGATTGCAAATGCGTGGCCACGTTGTACAACGTGATCCTTTTCAACTTCCATGTTATCGCGTAGATAGTCAAAGCCGATTTCCGAGTTAGTAGCGTAAGTGATATCGCAAGCATATGCTTGTTTTCTTGCTTCTTTAGTCATCTCGCGATATACGCAACCTACGGTAAGGCCTAGGAATTTGTATATTTTACCCATCCATTCTGCGTCACGTTTTGCAAGATATTCGTTAACGGTAACAATGTGTACGCCGTTTCCGGTTAGCGCATTCAAGTAGGCAGGGAGGGTTGCAACGAGGGTTTTACCTTCACCGGTTTGCATTTCTGCAATTCTTCCTTGGTGTAAAACGATACCACCCATCAATTGTACTTTGTAATGGCGCATGTTAAGTACGCGCTTTCCTGCTTCCCTAACCGTTGCAAATGCTTCCGGAAGAAGATCGTCTAATTTCTCTCCGTTTGCTAACCTTTCTTTAAACTCAACCGTTTTATTCTTTAGTTCGTCATCACTAAGTACGCTAAAAGCGGGCTCTAAGGCCTCAATTTTATCGGCAATGACCTCTAATTTTTTTCTATGCTTGTTTTGTTCTCTTTTGAAGAAGAAATCCATTAAACCCATATTTCTTGTCTCCATTTTTATATTTCAAGGGTTATTATAACACACGCAAGCGCGCGATGGCAATAAGAAATTGTGGAATAAACGCTTAGAGAGACTAATTTTGCCCTATATTTTTGAAAAAATATCCCTCTTTTTGAAAATGGTTTATAAAAAAGAGGGCAATTATATTGCCCTCGTCTTGTATTGTTAACAATGATTATTTTTCTAGAACTGCCTTTATTCTACGAACACCAGATGATGAACTTTGTTCCTTTTGGATCTTGAAGGTTCCAAGTTCTTTAGTATTGCCAGCGTGAGGTCCTCCACAAATTTCTTTGCTGTAAGTACCTATGGAGTAAACCTTTACAAGTTCGCCGTATCTGTCACCGAAAACACCTATTGCACCTTCTGCGCGTGCCTTCTCAACGCTCATTTCTTCACAAGTTACAGGTATGGAACTAGCAATAACTTCGTTAACCTCTTTTTCTACTCCCTTTATTTCTTCGGGGGTTAGAGGACGGGGGAAGTTAAAGTCAACGCGTAGTCGTTCGGAAGTAATGTTGCTACCCTTTTGCATAACGGTTTCATCATTTAATACCTTGCGAAGTGCGGCAAGCAAAATGTGGGTTGCTGTGTGGTAGTTGGTAGTCGCTTCCGTTCTTTCGGTTAAGCCACCCTTTGCTGCTTGTGCTTGAGCCTTGGAAAGTTCTTGGTGAGCCTTGAATGCTTCGTTGAAGCCCTTCTCATCAACGGTTAAACCTTTCTCGTTTGCTAGTTCTATGGTGAGTTCTAGAGGGTAGCCGAAAGTGTCGTAAAGCCTAAATGCTTGTTTTCCGGAAATCTCGGTTTCAGGAACGTAACTTGGGTCTTTTAGGGACATAAACTCGTTCTTTCTTTGCATGCCGGCGATAATCTTATCAAACTCTTTCATGCCACCTGCAAGGGTTACTTCAAACTTCTTGATTTCCTTGGTTATCTCTTCAAGAATGTAGTCTTCCTTTTCAACCAAGAGAGGATATGCCTCGTCGTAAATTTTCTCTATGAAGATTTTTGCAACTTCACACATTTCGGTTGCAGAAATTCCTAGGTTCTTGGAGTATCTGATTGCACGACGGAGAAGTCTTCTTAGAATGTATCCAGCCCCGGTGTTAGAGGGAGTAATACCGTTAACGTCGCCTATGAGCATAACCGCCGTTCTGGTGTGGTCGGCAATAATTCTCATTGCTTTAGTATCTTCTTCGTTTACGCCGTAAGTCTTGCCGGAAGCACTTTCTAGGTGAGCAATAGCACCTGCAAATAGGTCGGTCTTGTATCCGTCGTCTAGACCGTTTAGGAATAGAAGCAATCTATCTAGACCAAAGCCGGTATCTACGTTCTTGTTTTCCAACTCTTCGTACTTACCGCCTTCCAATTTCTTGTATTGCATGTAAACGTCGTTACCGATTTCTACGTATCTTCCACAATCGCAGTTTACATCACAATGATCTGAGCAGGGATTGTCGTGACGGGGGTAGAACCATTCGTTGTCGGGACCACAGGGAGTACCAACGGTACCTTCTAGTTCCCACCAGTTGTTGGATTTATCAAGGTAGAAAATATTTTCTTCTTTGATGCCAAGTTCCTTAAGGTATGATGCGGTTTCTTCGTCGCGAGGAGCAGCGCTGTTGCCTTCAAATACCGTTGAGCAAATCTTTTCTTTATCAAAGCCGAAAACCTTGGTTAAAAGTTCAAATGACCAAGCGGTTTTTTCTTTCTTGAAGTAATCGCCCAAACTCCAGTTGCCCATCATTTCAAAGAAGGTAAAGTGAGTAGCGTCACCCACGGAATCAATGTCAACCGTTCTAACACAACCTTGAACGTTGCAAAGTCTAGTGCCGGCAGGGTGTTTTTTACCAAGAAGGTAAGGCATAAGGGGTTGCATACCTGCAACGTTAAACATAACGCCGGTAGTACCATCGCCAATTAGAGATACGGCACCAATATTAGTATGGCCCTTGCTCTCGTAAAACTTGATCCATTTTTCTCTTAGTTCTTTAGATGTAATCATTTTGTCTCCAACATTTTTGTTATTATCAATTGTCCACAAGATAGATATTCTCCACTTTGGGCATCTGTTTCATTGTATTTTAGTGTACTGCTTTGAGGTTTTGTGCTCTTGTATATCATATATGGTATAGGCTCGGAAGTGTGCGTCTTTTTTACTATTGGCGTTGCATGATCGGGGCTAACAACCAAGGTAAAATCGCCTTTGGTTTCCAAGTACTTTACCATTTCTCCAACAACGTAATCAACCTTTTCTATTGCATTTACCTTACCCCATACGTCACCTTGGTGACCACATTCATCGGGGGCTTCCAAATGGATGTATACGTAGTCTAAACCACTTTCAAAGGATGCCTTCGCAGCCTCTATTTTACCATCCCAATTGGTGGAAAGAGTACCCGTTGCGCCCTCTACGTCCGGGGCCTCCATGCTTGCGCCTATTGCTATACCTTTTAGTAAGTCTACTGCAGAAATAACAGCGCCTTTTAGGCCGTACTTGCTCTCAAAAGAGTCAAGGCTGGGTTTGGTGCCTGCACCCCAGAACCATACGTGGGTAGCCATATTTTTGCCCCTTTCCTTGCGTGCAAGATTTACGGGGTGGTTCTTTAAAATTTCATGGGAACGCTTAATGAGATCAAGGAGTTTTTCTCCATCTTTTCCGTGAGGTAGATATTCCCCTATCACTCTTCCACTTATATCATGGGGTGGCGTAAGCGCTGTTTCGGTGGTGCCGTTTTTAATTATGAGGCAATGACGATAACTTACTCCTGCGTAGAATGAGAATTCTTCACTATTCAAGCCCTCTTTAACAGCCTTTATGAGTTCGGTTGCCTCAGCCGTAGATATCTCGCCCGCAGAGTAATCAACCATGGTTTTTTCGTAAATATCTTCCTCGTCGGAAAGGGTTACAAGGTTGGTTCTGACTGCAACGTCGCCTTCTAGCATATCAACGCCGATAGAAAGTGCCTCAAGGGGACTTCTACCACTATAATACCTTTCGGGAGCATATCCAATAACGGAAAGATTTGCAACGTCGCTTCCCGGCTTCATGCCGTTTGGAACGGTCTTAACGAGGCCGATTTCGGAAAGAGGAGCAAGCCTATCTATGTTCGGAGTATTGGCATATTCCAGTGGGGTTTTACCACCGAGACACTCTATGGGGTAATCAGCCATTCCATCGCCAAGAACAACAAGATACTTCATAATAATACCTACTTAGAAATTTGAAAATATTATACTCCAAATGTCAATAATAGTCAAAGAATTAGATTGACAAATGGAAAAATGTGTGATAATATCTATAATGCACTTGCGAAAGAACAACGCAAAAGCACAAATAAATATATAATTTATATATTCGGAGAAATACCCAAGAGGCCGAAGGGGCTCCCCTGCTAAGGGAGTAGTACGTGAGAAGCGTAGCCAGGGTTCAAATCCCTGTTTCTCCGCCAGCAAAAGGCATCCAATCAAGGATGTCTTTTTTTGCTGGCAGAAAAACAGAGAAAATATACCCTATCGTTTTAACGATTAGGGTGCATTAGTTTGGTGTGCAAAACACTCCAAACCTGGCGAAAGCGAACACTTGTGTTCGTGCCCATTAAATAAACAAGGCCCCTTACAAGCAAGATGCCATATTATTTTTTTTACTTGTATGTGACAGCCTTTCGCTATACTGTTTCTCCGCCAAAGAAAAGAACAGCAAGCACGGTGTTATATTTTGTCGTTATATTTTACACTTCTTAAGCCTTCTCATCCAAAGCTGATGCTGTTGCGGGAAATCTATTC
>JAZSKG010000099.1:0-2287 GCA_045534735.1 Candidatus Stercoripulliclostridium sp. | reverse complement strand
TAGCCCCGGCAAGTGCTTCACCAGAAATCTTTAAAAGTATTCTTTTATATTTAGGTTGCATAATTTCTCCTTTAAAAAAAAGGGATACTAAGTATCCCTTAATCAATAACTATTTAGCAGTTGCCTTTGCAATTTCTTCTGCAAAGTTTTCGTTTCTCTTTTCTAGGCCTTCACCCATTTCAAATCTTACGAAACGACGGATGGTAACCTTTTCACCACACTTAGCGGTTTGCTCAATGGTGAGTTGGTTGATGGTCTTGGAACTATCTTTAACGAATACTTGGTCAAGAAGGCAATTCTCTTTGTAGTAGGTTTCAATCTTACCATCTATGATCTTGGACTTAACCATGTCGGGTTTAGAAGCCATTTTGGGATCATTGTTGATTTGTGCAAGAGCGATTTCTCTTTCCTTAGCGATAATGTCTGCAGGAACTTCTTCTCTTCTTACGTAAAGGGGCTTAACAGCAGCAATTTGTAGTGCTACGTCGTGTGCAAATGCCTTGAAATCTTCGCCTTTAGCAACGAAGTCGGTTTCACAGTTAACTTCTAGTAGAACGCCAACTTTGCCACCCATGTGGATGTAACTATCAACTACGCCTTCTGCAGCGATTCTGCCTGCTTTCTTAGCAGCGGTTGCCATACCCTTTTCACGAAGCCATTCGGTTGCTTTTTCCATGTTACCATCGCATGCTTCAAGAGCCTTTTTGCAATCCATCATGCCTGCGCCTGAACTTGCACGTAGTGCTGCTACGTCTTTTGCAGTAAAGTTTGCCATATTTCTATTCTCCTTTATATCTATTCGTTATATTAGTCTTCAAAAACTTCTTCAGCAGCAACTTCTTTGTCGCTTACGTATTCTACGCCTTCTTTAGCAGCGATAACTGCATCAGCCATTACGCTAGCGATAAGTTTGATAGCGCGAATAGCGTCGTCGTTGCCGGGGATAACGTAATCAACTAGATCGGGATCACAGTTGGTGTCAACTAGACCTACGATCGGAATACCAAGAGCGCGTGCTTCTTGAACAGCGATGTGCTCAATCTTGAGGTCAACTACGAACAATGCACCGGGAAGGTTACGCATGTTCTTAATACCACCAAGGTTTTGTTCTAGTTTGTCGCGTTCAGCCTTTAGTTTGATAACTTCTTTCTTGGGAAGAAGATCAAATTCGCCCATTGCTTCCATTTGGTTGAGTTTGTTTAGTTTATCAATACGGGTACGGATGGTTTGGAAGTTGGTAAGGGTACCACCTAGCCATCTTTCGTTCATGTAGAACATACCACAACGTTCTGCTTCTTGTTGGATAGCCTCTTTTGCTTGCTTTTTCTTACCTACGAAAAGGATGTTTTTACCTTCAGATGCTACTTTGTGGATGAACTTGTATGCTTCTTCTACAAGGTCAACGGTAAGTTGAAGATCGATAATGTGGATATCGTTTCTTGCATCATAAATGTACTTACCCATTTTGGGGTTCCATTTCTTGGTTTGGTGACCAAAGTGTACACCAGCTTCTAATAGTTGCTTCATTGAAATAACTGCCATGTTTACTTATACCTCCTGATTTGTTTTTTTCCTCCTTGCGCTTCTACGAAAACCGCCACCGAAGTCGGCAACAACGATTTTCTCTGCACAAGTGCGTATTATGGCTTATGTATGATACCACAAAATGACAACCAATGCAAACGATTTTAAGACAAATTATATAAAATATAAAGGAAAAGATATTTTAGTGCGGAACGCGGAGTGCGGAACGACTTCGCTTCACTTTGTTTCGCTCACAAGGAAAGTTTTTAAATGCAAAATGCAAAATGCAGAATGCAAAATTATCTCATTTCGCTTCGCTCCACTCACAAGGAAGTAATTTAAACGCGAAACGCGGAGTGCGGAGCGCGGAACGACCTCACTTCATTTCATTTCGTTCACAAGGAAAGTTTTTTAATGCAGAATGCAAAATGCAGAATGCAAAATTATCTCATTTCGCTTCGCTCCACTCACAAGGAAAAAGATTTAGATAAAAAAGTACAAACAAAGTGCTTGTGCTTTCTAGTTGTTGTATTCATTAAATCAAACCGATTGAGCGCAGAGTAACGTCGCGAAGCCGCTCCGCGTTCCGCGTTCCGCACTCCGCACTTTTTCAAAGTAGTTCGCTAAAATGCGCGATATTAGAAGAACTTAAGTTTGAGTTATCTCTTATTTTAGCAAGGTCTAGGTAAAACGCGTTAATTTAGATGCTAGACAAGGCAAAAGTAAAACCCCAAGGGGTTGCTGTAGTAAACTACTGCGCCCT
>JAZSKG010000188.1:0-2430 GCA_045534735.1 Candidatus Stercoripulliclostridium sp. | reverse complement strand
GAAATGGCGTTCTTTAAATGTAACGAGATGTCGGCACCCGTATTGCCGGAGGGACTTAAGACTATCGGCAAGGATGCGTTTAGTTATTGTGAGCGCTCAAGTAGTGAGGGCATTAAAGGTTTTACAACCATAAATATTCCTGCTTCCGTAGAAAGCATAGGCGATTTTGCCTTCTATAATTGTCGTGCAATGGAAACTATTAACGTTTATGGTAAGACGCAAGACCAAGTAAAAGCACTGGAAGATAGTGGCGTCTTTGGCAAAAAGTGGTATCCCACAGATAATGGTCGTGCGATGAAGACTTATACGATAAACTATTTATAAAATGAATTGTAATAGGCAATAAAGAAAAGGCACCCCGTATTTGGAGTGCCTTTTTTTGATGAATTGTGTTATTTAATAATTAGATCTGCTACGTAAAGACCGTTTGCGCCGGCTTGAGCAAGGCCACGGGTAATACCTGCGCCGTCGCCTATGGTGTAAACGTTATCTCTAATTCTAAAATCGTTGTCTTGGAACTTTGGCTTTATAGAGTAGAACTTGGCTTCAACACCATAAAGGAGGGTGTCGTAGTTTGCAGTACCGGGAGCAACTTTATCTAGAGCATATATGGTTTCTATAATGTTGTCAAGTTGACGCTTTGGAATACAGAGCGATAGGTCTCCTGCAACTGCATTTAGAGAGGGGCGAACGCGAGATTGTTTTAAGCGATGGTCATTGGTACGTCTGTTGTTTACTAAGTCGCCAAAACGTTGAACTATAACGCCACCACCGGCTATCATGTTTGCAAGTTTACAAATGTGCTTTGCGTAAGCGATAGGCTCGTTGAAGGGTTGTGTGAAACGAGTGGTGGAAAGAATGGCAAAGTTTGAGTTTTTGGTCTTAAGAGCAGGATTTGCGTTTGCGTGTCCGTTAACGGTCAATATGCCCTCGTTATTTTCTATTACAACTTCGCCACCTGAGTTAAAGCAGAAGGTACGCGTGCAGTCACCATGGTCCTTGGTGCGATAGAATATTTTGGGCTCGTATATCTTTTCGGAAATGCCTTCCCAAATAATCCTAGGAAGTTCAACTCTAACACCGAGGTCAACTTGGTTGTTGATTACCTCAATATTGTTCTTTCGGCACCATTTTCCGAACCATTCGGAACCGCTTCTGCCAATTGCGAGCACAAGATCTTTGTATCCTATAACGTCGCCTTTGTCGGTATGTACTGCATTGTTTTCTAGATCTACGTCTATAACGGCTGTTTCCGTAATAACGGTCACGTGCTTTTCAAGGTATTCCATTAGTGCGCTCATAACCCTATAGTTACCATCGGTACCAAGGTGCTTTACGGTTGCTTGGAGAAGGTATAGGTCGTGCTTAAGACACTCTAGTTTAATGTCGTCGCTGGGGGAATAGGTTTTTTCCGTAGCGCCAAATTCATCTAAAATATCGGAAACTTGGTTGATATAGTCTAGCGTTAATTTTTCGCCAATATAATCTTGTAGCCAACCACCATATTCGGTAGTTATGTTAAATTTTCCGTCACTAAATGCACCGGCTCCACCTATGCCTTCCATTATGGCACATTGCTTGCATTTGATGCAACTTTCCGTTTTGTGAGTAGCAACGGGACACTTGCGCTTGCTTAAGGATCTTCCGCGATCTATAACACAAACGGATTTTTGGGGGCACTCTTTGGTGAGTCTATAGGCGGTCATTAATCCACCGATACCACCACCAACTATTACTACGTCGTAATTCATAACGAACTCCTTAAATTTTTTCATTCCAAATTATTATACCATAATTTTTATAAAGTGTAAACTAGGTTACTACATAATTTATACGCGTTGATTTGTAAGTTAAAAACCCATTTTTCGTTAGGAAAAGTCCAATTTTTATAGTAAAAAAAGGGTGGGGAATTTTAGGTGTTTTTTTGCTCCAAAAACCTCCAAAAAAATAGTAAAAAATGGGGGTAAAATATTGACTTGCGCGAGCGCGTAATATATAATGATTACAAAAGAGAATAATCTTTCTCTTTTTGACTCGGGGGTGCCATATGCAATATCAAAAAGAAGACGTTAGAAAGCGAATCATTGATGCTGCAAGAGAGGAGTTTTTACGTGTTGGATATTTTAGGGCCAGCATGCTCCAAATAAGCAACCGAGCCAAGGTGCCGATAGGCAACCTATACCGTTATTTTTCCTCCAAGGCTACTCTTTTTGATGCTATAGTGGGGACTGCAAAAGATAGAATTGTAGAGATTATTCAAGGCGCCCAAGAATTGTTTTCAGCAACCGGATATCAAGGTGGAATAATGGGAGCAATTTCCGATCATCTTATGGAACTTGCTAAGGGCTATCGTAAGGAAATGACCATCTTGTTAGAAAAGAGTGCCGGGTCTAGTTACGAGAACTTTTTGGGTGAAGTCGGATCGTAGCC
>JAZSKG010000104.1:0-2060 GCA_045534735.1 Candidatus Stercoripulliclostridium sp. | reverse complement strand
GGAACTTGATGGCTTTAGTGCCGTAAGAGAGATTAGAAAGTTTTCTAATTTACCAATCATAATGCTTTCTGCACGCACGGAAACCTATGATAAAATTCATGGGCTGGAAATAGGTGCAGACGATTACATTGGCAAACCTTTCTCTCCAAAGGAATTAATGCTACGCATCAATGCCGTAATGAATCGCGTCAACAGCCAAAAGGCTATGAGCGAAGTTTATGAAAACGAACTTTTAAAAGTAGACTTTACTGCGCGTATAGTGTCGGTTGAAGGAAAACCGGTGGACCTTTCTCCCAAAGAGTATGAGTTACTATTCTTTATGGTTAAGAATAGAGGTATCGCCCTTTCGCGTGAAAAGTTGTTAAACGAAGTTTGGGGGTACGATTTCTACGGAGACGACCGAACCCTTGACACACACATAAAACTCCTTAGGAAGAGTCTGGGCAACGCCTCGGTTTACGTGGTAACGTTAAGAGGAATGGGATATAGGTTTGATGGCTAAAATTAAACTAGACAAAATATACGGGGATAACACCCCGTTATTTTTGAAAATGCTACTTATTTTCGTAGGTTTTTCAATTATAATAATATCCCTATTTTGGGCGCTTGGTTTTGCAATTTCGGGCCCCCTTTATGAAGAAATAAAGATTAAAGAAGCAAGTGACACGGCAGATTTGGTCGCGAAGAACATTAACAATCCGGACCTTTCACTGTTGGTTAAGAGGCTGTCGTTTGACGGTGATCTTTGCATACTTGTCGTAGACAAAGAGGGTAAGGTTTTTCTTTCGCAAGAGGCAATAGAAGATTGTGCCATTCATTCTTTTACCGAAGTTTCAATTGCAGATTATTACGACAAAGCAAAAGATAACGGTGGCTTTTTTAGTGAAGAAATTGACTCCATACCACTAGACGATAATTATTTAAACACTGAGTTTGAGGGTGACGTTCCAAAAGGAAAACAAGAGGTTAAAAAGAATTACGTATATACTCAAATTGCTAAAAGTGCCAGCGGGGAAAATTACGTCGTTCTAGTTGATGCCGTTGTAACCCCCAACCCTGCTTTTAAGGAAACGTTAGTAATTCTATTTGTTGTACTTAGCGTAATAACTGCGATGCTCGCAGGTTATTCTAGTTATAAACTTAGTAACCAAATTAGCGCTCCAATAATAGAACTTACCTCGCAAGCAAAAGAAATATCTTCCGGAAATGCAGATCTTCAAATTACAGGTTCGGGCTTTAGAGAAATTTTGGAATTAAGAGATAGCCTACAGGAGGCACAGCGCGAAGTTAGTGAGGTTGAGCATTTTAGGCGTGAACTCATAGCAAACGTTTCACACGATCTTAGAACGCCCCTTACACTCATTAAAGGTTATACGGAATTGATGCGCGACATTCCATCGGAGGCTACGCCGAAAAACTTCCAAGTTGTAATAGATGAGGCGACGAGGCTTACCAATCTTGTAAACGATATGCTTTCTCTTTCAAAGGAACAAGAGGGCAACGAGGAGTTAAACCTAACTCGCTTTGATATCGTTGAAGTTCTTGATGCGCTTATAGTAAGACATGGTAAACTTATTGAGCACTTAGGATATACTCTTGAGTGGGAGCATGACGAGAAGGCATTTGTTTTAGGAGACGAAACCAAAATAACTCAGGTCGTGTATAACCTAATCAACAATGCTGTAAACTATGCAGGTGAAGATAAGAAAGTAATAGTCAAGGAATTCGTTAAGGGCGGTGTAGTAAGAATAGAGGTAATAGATCACGGCGAAGGCGTTGACGTAGAAATATTACCACACATATGGGATAGGTATTATAAGTCTGACAAATCGCACAGAAGATCAACGGTTGGCACGGGCCTTGGTCTTAGTATCGTTAAGAGTGTAATGAGTAAGCACCCCGGTGGTGCCTATGGTGTAATTACCTCGGTAGGCGAGGGCTCTACCTTTTACGTAGAATTGCAAAAGGCATAATATGGCACTTGAGATAGAAAAAAAATTCATAATAAAAAAACTCTCCACCGATGCCCTGGAAAGTCGCACCGTAGCCATGTCGTTCTG
>JAZSKG010000290.1:0-2642 GCA_045534735.1 Candidatus Stercoripulliclostridium sp. | reverse complement strand
CGCATAATGCAAGAATTTTTTTTGAAAAAAGAGTATTTTTTTATTACTATATTGAAATTATATGCACAAATATGCTATATTATGGTCATGAAAGGCATTTTTAATGGTGTAGAACTATATTATGAAGTGCATGGAGAGGGTGATCCCTTTATACTTTTGCATGGAAACGGCGAGGATCACACTATCTTTAATGTTCTCATAAACGACCTAAAAAAAGATTATAAAGTTTATGCAATAGACTCGCGTTTGCATGGTCAGTCGGGAAAGGGTGAGTTGTCCTATTCCCTCATGGCGGAAGACGTAAAGTGCTTTATTGAGGACCTAAACCTTACAAAACCCATAGTTTATGGTTTCTCTGATGGAGGTATAATAGGGCTAGTCCTTTTAAGCAAATATCCTAATCTGGTTTCTACCTTAATATCAAGTGGTGCAAACGTTAGGCCGGATGGCTTAAAATGGTACGTTAGAGCATTTTTTAGGGTACAGCATTTCTTTAAGCCCAGTCCCTTTTTGCGTCTTATGTTAGAGGAACCAAACCTTACCAAAGAAGACCTTTCTAAAATAACGGCAAACGTGCTTCTTATTGCAGGTAGTAACGATATGGTACCATATAAGCATAGCGAATATATTGCTAGAAATATTCCTAATGCTACGTTTAAAATTCTAAAGGGCGAAAACCATGGTAGTTACGTTATTAACTCTAAAAAATTATATCCTATAATTAAATCCTATTTATCTTAAAGGAGAACAATATGCAAAAACAAATTGAGATTAAGGAACCTACTTTACTTCTTAACGAAGACGGCTCGTTAAAACAACCCGGATACTGTAAACGCAACTTGTATATTTACAATCGCGAAGATATCAAAGCCTCTAAACTTCGCATCAAAGAATGGGACTTTTATCAAGTTAGTGATGGAAGATTTGTTGTGCAAATGAACTTCTTTAACATATCCATTGCTTCTGTTGGCCAGGTGGAAGTTTTTGATATGAAGACGGGACAAAGATGGAGTGATATGATGTTGCATCTCTTAACCATTAATAGCCACCAAGTAAATCGCAACGGCGACGCTCCATATTCCTTTGAAGACCGTCAAGGCAATAAACTTTATAAAGTTGACGTTACGGAAACCGAGCGTCATTTGTACTTTAAGAACAAAAAATTGGAACTTGATTTAACGGCAGAGCGTGATCCAAATGCTGAAAGCATCACGATAGCCACTCCATTTGAAAACAAAACCAGATTTTTCCTAACCAACAAAATTAACTGTATGCCCACTAAAGGTACAATTAAGGTTGACGGAGAGGAGATATACTCCTTTAATCCCAGCAATTCATACATGGTTCTTGACTGGGGACGTGGACCTTGGCCTTACAAAAATATGTGGTATTGGGCGAATGGTTCAACCCGTTTACCCGATGGCAAACTTTTCGGCTTTGAACTAACTTGGGGTATCGGAATTGAGGATAATGCAACCGAAACTATGCTTTTCTATGACGGCAAGGCTCACAAGATAGGTGTCGTTGACGTCGTTGATCAACCTGATGGTCGTTGGATGGAACCCTGGCATTTTGTTTCCGACGATGGTAGACTTGATTTGGTTATGACTCCTTTCTTTGATAACTATAATCCTCTAAACGTAGGCGTCGCCAAAACCGACTGTCACCAAGTTCACGGTCTGTGGAATGGATACGTTATCCTTGATGATGGAACTAAGTTAGAGATAAAGGATATGTATGCGTTTTGCGAGAAAATGTACAACAAATGGTAAAATGCGTTATTTTAGCGAACTACTTTGAAAAACAAAAAAAATCCGCTCGGTCGTTTACTTCTATGTAAAGTCGGTCGCGGATTTTTTTATTTTCCTTCGTATTTCATCTAAACTAACGCGTTTTACCTAGACCTTGTTAAAATAAGAGATAACTTAATCTTAAGTTGTTCTAATATCGCGCATTTTAGCAAACAACTTTTGCCTTGTCTAGCATCTAAACTAGCGAGTTTTACTTAGACTTCGCTATAGTAGGGGAAGATAAAAACCAAACTAAAATAATTATTGCATATTATTTCGCAATAAAAAAGGACAAGCATTTGCTTGTCCTAATTTATCTTTAAATCTTAATAATCGTCTTCGTCGTTGTCTTCTTCGTCTTCTTCATCGTCGTCGTATTCGTCGGGATTTACGGTTTCAAAGTCGTCTTCTTCAAAGTAATCAACGCTATCTTCTTCTTCGTCTTCTTCGTCAAACTCGTCTTCTAGCGAACCGAAACTTACGAATTCATCGTCGTCAAGTATCATGTCGTCTTCAAGCAATTCGTCGTCGTGAGATTCTTCTTCCCAGTAATCGTCACGGGCGCTTCTTTCCTTTTCTTCTTCCATTTCCCTTAAGCATTGCTCACAATACTTTTCGCCGTCGTTAACGTAATTTTCACGGCAACGGGGGCAGAGACCTTCTTCAAGATCGCTGTCTTCATCGTTATCAATTTTAACTATACCTTTTAACTCTTCTTTGCAGATAGAGCAATAGTCTTCTTCTACGGGGATGTAGTTGAGGTCACAACGTGGACACTTTTTAAATTTTGCCATTTTAACTCCTTTGAATGGTGTTGTTTTTGTTCTATGACGGATACATTATAAAGTCGGA
>JAZSKG010000234.1:0-4949 GCA_045534735.1 Candidatus Stercoripulliclostridium sp. | reverse complement strand
AGGAACCGAATTGGAATTTGAAAGAACCGATTTTGACGTAGAACGCACCAGAGTTATAGTTCCCGTAAAAGTAGATTAACTTTTTAAATAATTTTGTAAATAATTTGCCCCTACCTTTTTTGTAGGGGCAGACAAAAATATTTTTTAGGAGATTTTTTTATGAAAATTGATTACACCGCAAAACAGTTGGATGATTTATCCATTTTTGCACTTCGTGATTTGGCACGAGACTGCGGTCATCCCAGCCCTACGAATAAGAAAAAGGGCGATTTAGTAGAGTTTATTTTGGGGCTCAAGGGAGAAACCATAGTAAAGACTACCGAAGAAGCACCCAAAAAACGCCGTGGTCGTCCACCAAAGAAGAGCACTTCTCAACTATTGAACGTTGCAGAAGACTCCAAAAACGACAAAACGGTAGAAACCGAGCCAGAAAAAAAAGTTTTTGAAAAGAAACAAGGCACTTCAAAATTAAATTTAGATCCTAAAAACAATAAGACAAATAATCAAGAAACGGAAAAAGAAGAAAAAACCCAAGAAAGCCTAGAGGCAATGGAAATACGCGAAGGCGTACTGGAAATTTGTCCCGATGGTTATGGTTTCTTACGTGCTAAGAATTACGAACAAGGCGACGGAGACGCTTATATTGCCGCTCCTAAAATTCGTAAATGTGGTCTAAGAAAGGGCGATTACGTAAAAGCATACGTTAAGAAAATCGCAGAAAACAGACCTATGAGTGTACAAGAAATAATAAGCATAAACGGAGATAACCCCGAAAAAGCATTCAATCGTCCCGTTTTTGAAACACTTATTCCAGTTTATCCGGATAAGAGATATAAACTTGAACTTCCAAGCAGTAAAAAAGATTTTGCAATTCGTTCCATAGATTTAGTTGCACCTATCGGTAAAGGTCAACGTGCAATGATAGTTAGTCCCCCTAAAGCAGGTAAAACAACCCTTCTTAAGAAGATTGCTAACTCCATTTCTTTAAACTATCCCGATGCTCATCTTATGGTACTACTAGTAGATGAACGTCCCGAGGAAGTTACCGATATGCAACGTTCCATTAAGGGCGAAGTAATATTTAGTACCTTTGACGAGATGCCCGAGCATCACACCAAGGCAAGCGAAATGGTTCTGGAAAGAGCAAAACGTCTTGTAGAGTTAGGTAAAGACGTAGTAATACTTATGGACTCCTTAACAAGACTTGCTCGTGCATATAACCTAGTAATTACTCCTACCGGCAAGACTTTGTCAGGTGGTATTGACCCGGGCTCTTTGTATCTACCCAAAAAGTTCTTTGGTGCTGCTCGTAACATAGAAAACGGCGGTTCACTTACCATTATTGCAACGGCACTTGTTGATACCGGTTCACGTATGGACGACGTTATCTACGAAGAGTTTAAGGGTACCGGTAACATGGAAATACACCTAGACAGAAAACTTTCCGAAAAGCGCATCTTCCCTGCAATAGACCTTGCAAAGAGAGGCACGAGAAGAGACGAGTTCCTACTTTCCGAACAAGAACTACTTGGCATATTCGCAGTACGTAAGATGCTAAGTGTAGGTGACGTACAAGAGTCAACGGAAAAACTTATTTCCTTAATGATGGGAACGGATAACAACCACGACTTTATTTTGACTGTTACCGCACAAGTTAAGGGACTACAATAGAAGGGATATAACTTTGTATAAGCACCTAAAACCTTTTGTAAGGTAACCTAAATTCAGCAAGAACAAAAAAGAGAGAGTAAGTTGCTCTCTCTTTTTTAAATAAAAAATGGAACCCAACCGGGTTCCATTTTAAGTTTAATAATATTAGTTGAAAGCCTTTCCGCTGCAACCAAGAACGTTTTGGATCTTGTGTTTTACGATTTCTTTTACGCGTTCTCTAGCAGGTCCCAAGTATTGACGGGGGTCAAAGTGAGAGGGATTTTCGCTAAAGTACTTACGTAGAGTTGCAGTCATAGCCATGCGTAGGTCAGAGTCAATGTTGATCTTGCAAACAGCCATGGATGCTGCTTGACGAAGCATTTCTTCTGGAACACCCTTAGCACCGGGCATATTGCCACCGTAACGGTTAATTTCTTCTGCTAGATATTGGGGAACAGAACTTGCACCGTGAAGAACGATGGGGAAGTTGGGGAGACGTCTGCCTACTTCTTCTAGGATATCAAAACGAAGTTTAGCGTCGCCCTTGAATTTGAATGCACCGTGGCTGGTTCCTATTGCGATTGCAAGGGAGTCAACGCCGGTCTTTTCTACGAATTCTTGTACTTGGTCGGGATCGGTATAGCAAGCATCTGCTGCAGAAACGTTAACGTCGTCTTCAATACCTGCAAGTTTACCAAGTTCGGCTTCTACTACTACACCGTGGTCGTGTGCATATTCTACAACGTTACGGGTAATTTTAATGTTGTCTGCAAAACTCTTGCTGGATGCGTCTATCATAACGGAAGTAAATCCCTTATCTACGCAATCTTTACAAAGTTCAAATGAATCACCGTGGTCAAGGTGTAAGCAAATGGGAAGTCCGGTGTCTTCTACTGCTGCTTCAACTAACTTCTTGAGGTAGGTGGGGTTAGCGTATTTACGAGCACCTGCACTTACTTGAAGGATAAGGGGAGCGTTTTCTTCCTTACCTGCAGCAACGATACCTTGGATGATTTCCATGTTATTTACGTTAAAAGCACCGATTGCATAACCGCCTGCATAGGCTTTTTCAAACATTTCTTTACTGGTTACTAAAGGCATAATTGGTCCTCCATATTGTAATTGCATATATTATACAACGAAATTTTACTAAAGTAAAATAAATAATTACAGTTTGGAAATTATATTACTTGTTAAAAGTAATATTTTGCTATATAATTTAAGTATGTTACTGGAAAATGAAGAAATATTTGACTTAGAATGTCACGGATTAAAAATTATTCAATCAAGAAAGGGCTATGCGTTCACTACGGATGCAGTGCTACTTGCTAATACAGTTAAGGCCTATAGGAACGAAACCGTTGTGGAATTGGGTTCTGGCAGTGGGGTTATAAGTCTACTCCTTTCTAAAAAAACGCCTGCAAAAGAGTTGGTGGGTATTGAACTACAACCTCGTCTTGCTGAAATGGCAAGTCGTTCCATTAAATTAAATCAACTTGAAGATAGGGTAAGAATCATTAACTGCAACATGAAAGAGGCTCATTTGCATTTTGATAAGGGCGTAGACGTTGTTTGCGTAAATCCACCCTATATGGAATACGACGGCAACCCCGAGGAAGCAAGCGAAATAGACGTATGCAAGAGAGAGGTTTTTATTACCCTTAAAGAAGTCGTTGAATGTGCAAGCAGACTCCTTAAGTATGGTGGCAGATTTTATTTAATAGTAAAAGCCGAAAGACTGACCGACCTTATAAGCGCTATGCGTGAGTATAAAATTGAACCAAAGGCATTAATTCCCGTTCAACCCACCTTAAAGAAGGATATAGACACCGTGATTATTGAGGGCAGAAAGAATGGTAACAATGGTATAAAGGTTTTTAAACCTCTCGTTATTTGCAACGAAGACGGCAGTTATACCAAGGAAGTAGAGGAGATGTATAGAAAATGAGTAAAGGTACGCTCTACGTAGTGGGAACACCCATTGGCAATTTGCAAGATATAACGCTAAGGGCTCTGGAAACCCTTAAGTCCGTTGATTTAATTGCCTGCGAGGATACTCGTCACACTCGCATTTTGCTAGATAGATATGAAATAAAAAAGCCCCTTATTAGTTACTATAAGCAAAAGGAACGAGAGGGAACGGAAAAGATAGTAGAGGAATTGGAAAGTGGAGTGAACGTCGCACTCGTTACCGATGCAGGGACTCCTTGCATTTCCGACCCGGGCGCAATACTAGTTGCAAAGTGCAGAGAATTAGGCTTAGAGGTACAGTCGGTGCCCGGTCCTAGTGCTGTTGCAACGGCAATGAGTGTAGCGGGCATATATTCTCCACGTTTTGCATTCATAGGCTTTTTGCCCGAAAAGAGGGGAGATAAGGACAAACTTGTTGATGAAATAAAGGACTATGACTTTCCCTTGATTTTCTATTGTGCTCCACACGATTTGGAAAGGGTTATCGGCTACCTTTATGAAAAGATGGGTGATAGACCTCTAACCGTTGTTAAGGAGTTAACAAAATTACACGAAACGGTATACAAGGGCACCCTTGGAAATATTGAAATCTTAAACGATAAAGGTGAGTTCGTACTAATAGTTGAACCTTTAGAAGAGGAAGAAAAAGAGGTAGACGTAGAAAGCGAACTAACAAAACTAATAGAAAGTGGCATGAGTAAGAAAGAGGCCGTTAAAGTTGTAGCAAGCAAATACGACCTACCAAAGAACGACGTCTACGCAATAGCCGTTAAGTTATAAGACGTGCTAGCGCGCAAGCGACTATAACACCTATAAAACTACTAAACAGGGCGATGGGAATAGCAAGCCCTGTTTTTTTGTTTTCTTCTCCGGAAAAGTAAACACTCACTACGTAAAATATGGTTTCACTTGACCCCATTATGATGCTTGCGCATACGGAGAGGTAGGAGTTTACTCCGTAATTAGCGTAAATGCTTTCCAGTATAGCAAGACTTCCACTTCCGGAAAGAGGTCTAAGGATTATCAGTTCCAGCAACTCTTTCGGTATCCCAAGATACGAAAACAAGGGAGCGACTGCGCTTGCCAAAAAAGAACTAACACCACTTTGTTGCATAAGAGAAATGGCTACGAATACTGCTACGAGGTTTGGTACAAGTTTAATGGTTAAGGAAATTGCTTCTTTTATACCAAGAGAAAAACTTTCCAGTAAATCTATCTTTTTTACGGCAGAAATAACGAAAGTGGAGAGTAGAATTGCAGGTACTAGATAACTCATTCCTTAACGAATATTTTTACTAGGATAATGCTGATTACTGCTGTAATAAAGG
>JAZSKG010000184.1:0-3053 GCA_045534735.1 Candidatus Stercoripulliclostridium sp. | reverse complement strand
GAATGGGACGTAGCGCCTGCAGATGAAAGATCACTTCACAAATATAATGGAGAAAGTTATAGATTGGAAACCGATTATAATCCTTATTGTATGGAAGGTTCAACTACGTATACGTTACCATACTGGATGGGGATTTATCATAACCTACTAGTGGATATTGACTAAGAAAAACGCAACAAAAAGGCCCCGAGTTTTCGGGGCTTTTTTACGTGAAGAAAGGGACTAATTATTGTATTGCCATAGAAGCAAGATACGCAGACTTAGTTGCATCTGCTATTTTGCCGGCCCTACAACTATCCCCTATGACTATGGATTCATAACCGGCGTCAATGAGGTCAACGGCAATTTGATTGTTGGGTTTAGAGCCAAGAGCAAGAACGACCTTATTAACCTCTATTTTAGAAATAGATTTGTCTAATACGTTTTCGGTTAGTATAAAGCCGTTACCGATTTCAACCAGTTTTTCAGAGCACTTGAACTCCGTACCTGCCTTTTCAAGGTGGGGGAGAATATCGTCAACGTGTTGCATCCACGTGCCGGGTGCGATGCTGTCGGCCATTTCAACTATAGTCACCTTGTTACCCTTGTCGGTAAGGTAGTGAGCAGTTTCTAAACCTGTCATGCCGGAGCCAATGACAGCAACGGTTGAGTTTTCTAGGTTATACTTTTCGCTTAACACGTCTTCAAAAGTATAGACCATATCTAGGTCGTATTCTCCCTTAAAGTTGGGTTTAATGGGAGTGCTTCCCGTTGCAACGATAACTAAATAGGGATCAATTTCTTTTACCAGTTCAACAGGGTTTTGTACGCCGGTTTTTACTTCTACACCACAAGCGATAATAGTGTTTAAGGCATCCTCTATAAACCAAGCAGTTTTAGCCTTTTTAGGTGGAGCAGAGGCAAGGTTTATTTGACCACCGACCTTGTCATTCTTTTCTACTAGAGTAACTTTAAAACCGCGCTTGGAAAGTATTTCGCTTGCAGTAAGTCCGGCAGGACCGGCACCAAGAACGACTATTTTTCTTCCATTTCCACTTTGGTCAAACTCTTCGCCTTCGTGACCGACAAACGGGTTAACGGAGCATTCGCCATGTGAACCGATATAAGCATTATTTTGCATAGATTCTATGCAGTTTAGGCAACATAAACAACGTTTAATGGTGCCCGAACCACACAAAGCCTTGTTTGCCCAATGGGGATCTGCAATTTGAGGTCTACCTAGGCTTACAAAGTCTTGGACACCTTCTTTAAGTTGTTGCTCTGCTTGTTCCGGACTACGTATTAAGTTAGCGGCAAGAACCGGGATACTTACGGCGTCTTTAATTGACTTAGCCATATATTTTCTCCAGCCTGGCTCAAAAGAAACCGGCTCTAACCAGTAATTAAAGGTGTCGTACCCCGCAGAGGAAACGTCAATAGCATCTGCTCCGTTTTCTTCCAAAATCTTTGCAATTTTAATACCTTCTTCTAGGTCGTAACCTTTGCCTTTTTGACCTATCATTGCGTAGCATTCGTCGGCAGAAAGTCTTACAACTACAGGGAAGTCTTTACCACATTTTTCCTTAATGCCACGAAGAATATTACAGATGAAGCGAGTGCGATTTTCTAGGCTACCACCATATTCGTCGGTGCGTTTGTTGGTGACTGGACTAATGAATTGTTGGAAGAGATAGCCGTGTGCAGAGTGAAGTTCAACTCCGTCACAACCTGCTTTTTTAACTCTTTCTGCGCCATCTATGAATTGCCTTTCAAGTTCTTTTATTTCCTTATATTTTAGTGCGCGTACTCTACCACCTGCAAAGTAAGCCGGTTCACATTTAGATGGAGCAACACTACTTAGTGAAATATTGTTGCTAATTAAGGTAGGTCCGACTTTTGGGGTAAGTTTATAAAGCATCTTACTAAAGGCGCCCTTAGTCAACTTTTCAAGTTTGATGCAAAGGGGAACGGTGCCAACCAGGAGACCAATATTTTGTCTACCCGGATGATGCAATTGAATAAAGATTTTTGCACCGTGCTTATGTATTCTTTCTGCTAACTCGGAAAGGGGCTTTACGTGGTAGTCGTGGCTAACTGCAAGTTGAGCAAACGCAGCAGCGCCGGTCTTATCATTAACGCGAGTAATTTCCGTCATGATTAAACCACAACCACCCTTTGCGCGTTCTTCATAGTAGTTCATTAGTTTTTCGGTAGGGGTGCCGTCTAGGTTGGCAAAGCCCATAAGCATAGGGGGAAGAACTATACGATTTTTAATTTCACAAGTTCCTATTTTCATAGGACTTGACATAATTTCGTATTTCATAATTTCTCCTTATTTATTGGAAAGTTCTTGTACTTTCTTTTTGAACTCTTTAAATTTTCTTTTTTCCAATGCCCAGTAAATATTTCTTACGAATGGGAAGAATTTCATTAGTACTTTAGCGAAGTCAAATAGGAAGCAAGGGCTAACAGTCTTTTTACCCTTTTCTATTCCCTTAACCATTTTTTTAGCAACAACGTCCGGAGTTTGAACGGGGAAGGGCTTTTTGAATTCTATTTCATTTGCAGCCTTAAAAAATCCTGTATCGGTTGCGACGGGGTAAAGACAAGTGAGTTGAACGTTTTTAGGCATTTCAAGGCGAAGGCCTTCTTGGAAACCTTGCATAGCAAATTTGGATGCAGAGTAAATGGTAAAGCCGGGCATAGCCATGGTACCTATAGCAGAAATGGTAATGGCGAATATACCTTTTTTACCACCTAGATATTCAACGTATTTTTGGTAGGAGTAAATAGGAGAGTAGACGTTTGTTTCAAACATACGGGCAACTCTATCCCAGTCTACGTAGTTAAATTCTTCATAGTATGGGTAACCGGCATTGGCATAAAAGATATCTATTGAGCCAAGTTTCTCAAGAGCGACTTCAAAAATTTCATCTACGGCTTCCTTGGAGGAAACGTCTTTTTGAAGGACTATTATGTTATTGTTAGCCATTTGTTCCAGTACGTCTACGTTTTTGTCAACGCAGAGTATTTTGTTGTCGTCTTTAAGTAATTTTAGAGTTTCTAAACCGATA
>JAZSKG010000062.1:0-8917 GCA_045534735.1 Candidatus Stercoripulliclostridium sp. | reverse complement strand
AAAGATAATGAGCAAAAAGGTACGTACTATGAGAAACGTAGGATACCCGGTAAGCCAAGTGGTATTAGACGGTGAGGAACTGGACTATGCAATCATAGAGTGTTCTTCCTTTCAATTGGAGCGCACCTATACGTTGCATCCTAAATTTGCAGTATTCTTAAATCTTTCTCCCGACCATATGGACAGATACCTCACCTACGACGACTATTTTAACGCAAAGAAGCGCATATTTAACGCCCAATGCGTCACCGACTATGCAGTATTAAACTACGACAGCAAGCATATACGCGACTTAGCGAAAAGGTTACCCGTAACCATAAAGTGGGTAAGTAGCAAGGAGCAAAAGGGCGACGTTACCGTAAAGGACAACTATTTTTATCTAAAAGGACAACCTTTAGTAAGCGTAAGAGATACTAGGGCAAGAGGAGAGCATAATCGCTTTAATATGTCTGCCGTTATGACCATAGGGGCAACGCTGGGCGCGACCAAAGAGCAACTCATATCCTTTGTAAGGGAATATAAAGTACTTCCCCATAGGGTTGAATTCGTAGGCACGGTAGATGGTATAAATTATTATAACGACAGCAAGGGCACTAACGTGGGCGCCTGCCTAAGTGCCATACGCACCGTAGGGGGCAACGTAGGACTAATAATGGGTGGTAGTGATAAAAAGGAAGATTTCACCGAGTTCTTTGACGAAATATATGATAAGGTTCGTTTCGTGGTAGCAACCGGTGCCAATGCCGAAAAGATATATCACTCTGCCCTAAAGGTGGGTTTTAGCGATATAAGTATAACGGAAACGTTAGACGAGGCAGTAGAACTTCTTTCCAAGAGAAGGGACGTAGATAACGTACTATTCTCACCGGCAAGCGCCAGTTTTGATAGATTCTCCGGTTATCAAGAGAGGGGAGAGTACTTTAAGAATAGGGTATATGCACTTAAAGCGTAGCGTAATAGTTTCAAGTATTCTATTAGCCCTCTTTGGATTAGTCATGATATACTCGGCGAGTTCATATTCTGCAGAGTTGAAGACGGGAGATGCCTTTTTCTACGTAAAGAAACAACTCTACGGGCTAATAGCGGGTATGGTAACTATGTACCTGGGATATAGAATGAAAAAGGAGTGGCTAAAGAAGTCTAAGTGGGTGATATACGCTATCTCCATGGTGCTACTGCTGGTTTTATTTATACCGGGTGTAGGGCAATCTAGTTACGGCGCGACGAGGTGGATAAACCTGGGATTCATAACCTTTCAAAGTTCGGAAATAGCAAAGTTCGGTTTGGTTATATTCCTTGCAGGATATCTGGTAGAACGTCCACCCACTACTTTAAAAGGGCTAATAGTTCCCACTATAACGGGACTTGGTGCTTGCGTAGCCGTAATGCTGGAACCCAATATGTCTATAACAATAGTTATAGGGGCATCTCTTCTAATTATGCTTTACGTAGGGGGAATAAAGAAAAAACATATAGGCGTGGGGTTTGCTCTTATAATGGCAGTAATACCACTTCTAATTATACTTGAGCCTTATAGAATGAAAAGGCTTGTTGCATTCGTAGACCCTTGGGCTAATCCTAAGGGAGAGGGATATCAACTCATTCAATCTTACTACGCCTTGGGCTCCGGTGGTTTGTTTGGAGTGGGACTCTTTAACAGTAGACAGAAGTACCTATATTTACCCTTTGCAGAAAGCGACTTTATCTTTTCCGTAATAGGCGAGGAACTGGGGCTAATAGGTTGCATTTTCGTCCTTTCCGTATATGGGGTTCTTATATTTTCGGGACTGAAGATTGCAGTAAAGGCAGAAGATGGATATTCACGACTGTTGGCGGCGGGTATTACTTCCGTAATAGCCATACAAACGTTACTAAACGTTGCAGTAGTTAGTGGGCTTGTGCCACCGACCGGAGTGCCTTTACCATACGTTTCTGCAGGTGGTAGTTCACTTATGGTCTTTATGTTCGCTTCCGGAGTACTGGCAAGCCTTTCCAAAGAACCGAATTTATTTTCTCTAAAATTTAGTAATTTTAGAGTGGGAAAAAATAAACCAAAAAGAGTTGGGGCTCATACATTGATTTAGGAGTGAGTATGTCAAAGTACGTTATTGAAGGAGGACGTCCTCTTTACGGCGAAATTAGTGTGCAAGGGGCCAAAAACTCCGTTCTTCCCATACTTTCTGCCTCTCTTTTGACGGAGGAAAGGGTTGTTATCCACAACGTGCCTAGGCTAAAAGACGTGGAAAATATGTTAAAAATAATGGAAAGTTTGGGGGTGAAATGCACTTTTTCAAACTGTACCGTTGTAGTAGAGCCCAAAACCTTACGAAATTACGAAATAAAAGAGGGGTTGGCAAAGGAACTTAGAAGTTCGGTTTTCTTGTTGGGCTCCTTGCTTGCAAGGCTAAAGAGGGCGAGGGTTGCCTATCCCGGTGGGTGCGACATAGGTCTTAGGCCAATAGATTTACATATAAAAGCCCTAAAAGAAATGGGGGTAAACGTAAAGGAAAGATACGGTTACGTAGATTGCATGGTAAAAAAGTTGCAACCAACCCATATAACGCTGGATTATCCAAGTGTGGGAGCAACGGAAAACGCACTTCTCCTTGCGACGGCAACGGAGGGAGTGACTACCATATTAAACTCTGCCGAGGAGCCCGAAATAGAGGATCTTCAAAACTTCATTAACGCAATGGGTGGCGAGGTAAGTGGAGCAGGCACCCCTTGTATTAGAGTAAGAGGGGGACAAAGGCTAAAAGGGGTGGAGTATAAAGTTATGCCCGACAGAATTGAGGCGGGAACATTCGTGCTTGCAACGGCTTTGACGGGTGGCGACGTGCTTTTGAAGGGTGCTAAATGGGGACACCTTAACGCACTATTTTCAAAAATTCAAAAATGGGATTGCAAAATAGAGTGGAATAGTGGTAATATAAATATATCTTCCACGGGAGCGCGCGGGGAGTTGGGGATTATAGAAACCGAACCTTACCCCGGTTTTCCGACCGATCTGCAAGCAGAGATATGCGTACTGGGCGCATTGGCAAAGGGGTCCACAATGGTTGTGGAAAACCTTTTTGAAAATCGCTTTAAGCACATTCCCGAACTTAGGAAGATGGGGGCAAAGGTAAACGTAAAGGATAGGGTTGCCGTCTTTGACGGAGTAGAGGAACTCTATGGGGCAGAGGTAAATGCCTACGACTTGCGTGGAGGGGCATCGCTTGTTTTAGGAGGTTTGGTTGCAAAGGGTACTACCATAGTAAACAACCTTCATTACGTTGAAAGAGGATATGAAAATTTAGAGGTTAAACTTCGCTCTTTAGGAGCGAATATCATAAAAACGTAGAGGAACTCATGAAGAAAAGATATCTTTCGGTGGCAATAGGACTGATAATCGTAGTGGCAATTGCGATTTTTGGTAATATATGCAAGATACAAAAGGTGGAAGTGGCGTTTAGTAAGGCGCCCGTTTCCACGAGCACCGTAGAGGTATACGAGAGTACCAAAATAGAAATGGGTGACTCCATTTTAAATCTTAACGAAAACTTGATTAAACAAAACGTTGCCAACACTTACGAAGGAAACTCCGTAATGGTAACCGACGTCGTTAGGGTTTTCCCGAATAAAGTGGTGATCTATTGCATGGAAAACCTACCTATGGTAGCAGTAAAGGTTAAGGGAGAAAGCGAAGTTTATGCCGTAACCGACGGCAACTTCCAACTTAATAAAAAGGTCGCTAAGAGCGAACTGGATTTAGAAGGTTTAATTTTAATAGAGGGGATTGAGGTTGCAAACACCTACAATACTGAAGGTTTTAAAACCATTAATAAAGTTTTTAAGGCGTTTGAAGGTCAAGGACTTGACTTTAATGCACAAGCGAAATTTTTTAAAAAATTAATTAAGGGAGAAAACACCGTAACTTTAGAAACTCGCGACGGGTGTGTTTTAACCCTTAATACGACCGGTGATTTATCTTTAGAAGCACAAAAAGCATATACAAATTACCTTTCCAGAGTATAAAATTTAATATTTTTCCAAAAAATTTAGATTTCCCTGTTGACACGCGCGCACGCATAATATATAATAAAAATATATAAGTGCGTATTTTCGCTTTGGAGAAGAAATGAGTACCAAAAAAGTTGCAGTTTTAGATATTGCTTCGGACGTAATTACTTTAGTAGTGCAAGACCGTAAACTTGCAGAAAATTATTCCTTCCGTGCCACTCGTGAGTACGATGGCTTTTTTGAGGGAGATTTTTTGGACAAGGAAGGTCTTTTTAAAGTAATAGATTCTTTGGTAAGCGAATGTGAAAAGGCTACCTTCTCTAAACTTGATAGAGTATTAGTAGGGGTACCGGGAGAATTCACGGCAGTTACTTGCAAATTTTTGGAAAATAATTTTGGCTCGGTAAGAAAAGTAACGGAAAGAGATGAAGAATATTTGCTTAGAAAAGGCAAGCCCGTAGGCGACTCTTTTACTTGCATTAATGCTTCTGCCATATATTTTGAACTTGACGACGGTACGGCTACCGTAACCCCGGCAGGCTCGGGTGCAGTAACTCAAGTATTAAAGGGTATGGTGAGTTACCTTACTTGTGAAAATTCCTTCTTAGACCTTCTTGGAAGCATAGGGGAGAGTTTAGGACTTCGTTTTGATTATACTTCATCCGTTCAAGCAGAACTTTTGTACGTTTGTCCCGATAACCTAAGAGATGAAGGCGTAATAGTCGCAGACGTAGGTTACACTACGACTTCCGTTGCATACGGCTACGGCGATGGTATTTTGCACGCATTATCCTTTAGTTTGGGCTCCGGTCACGTTGCGGCAGACCTTATGGAGTACCTGGGAATTCCTTACGACCACGCATATTCTCTACTTGACAAGATTAACCTTAACGTTATGGCAAGAGAGGACGACACTTACTGCGTATCGCTTGGAAGTGAAATGGCGTACTACAACCTAAAGAAGGTAAACGAAGTTGCCTCCAATAGGGTTATGAATATAGCGGAAAACATAAAAAAGGCATTGGATTGTTCGGCATATCCCGTGGAATCCGGCACCGTTTTATTACTTACCGGCTCCGGTATAGCACATATTCCCGGCGCTCGCGAAATGGTACAAAGAATAGTAGGCAGACCTACGGAAATCCTTGTTCCCGATATTCAACAATTAAACAAACCACGTTATTCTCAAGTTGCAGGACTACTCGTAGTACAACGCAAGCAACTTAACCAAAGTAAAAAATCACAGATATTAAATATTTTAAAGGACACGTTCTCTAGGAGGAAATAAAATGGCTAACACTTGTGGCGTAGCAAATATTAAAGTTATAGGCGTCGGTGGTGGCGGTGGTAACGCCGTAAACCGTATGATACTTGCTGGTATTAATTCTTGCACTTTTATTGCAGCAAATACCGATATGCAGGCTCTAAATATGAGCAAAGCACCCATTAAAATTCAACTAGGTGCCAACCTAACCAAAGGTTTAGGCGCTGGTGCAGATCCCGAAATCGGCGCTCGTGCAGCAGAGGAAAGCAAGGAAGAAATAAGAGCACTCCTTGAGGACACCGATCTTTTATTTATAACTGCAGGTATGGGTGGTGGTACCGGTACCGGCGCTGCTCCCGTTATTGCCCAAATGGCTAAGGAAATGAACATTCTTACCATTGCAGTCGTAACCAAACCCTTTGAAACCTTTGAAGGTAAGAGAAGAATGGATAATGCAGAAAAGGGTATTGCCGAACTACGCAAAAACGTTGATACTTTACTTGTTATCCCCAATGAAAAAATCCAAATGTTCGTACCTAAGGGCACCACTTTAGTACAAGCATTCAAGGTAGCAGACGACGTTCTACGCCAAGGTATACAAGGTATAACCGAAATTATTACCACTCCTTCACTCATCAACCTAGACTTTGCCGACATTAAGACCATTATGAAGAATAAGGGCAATGCTCACATAGGTATCGGTAAAGGAAAGGGCGAAAATCGTACCATAGAGGCAGTACGTCAAGCAGTACAAAGCCCCTTACTGGAAACCAATATTCAAGGCGCAACCGATATTATCGTTTACGTAACCGGCAACGAACACATTACTATGGATGAAGTGCAACAATCCGTAAGCCTTGTTAGAGACGTAGCAGATCCCAATGCAAACATCATATTTGGAACGGGTGTTGACGATGCACTTGGAGATAGTTGCATTATTACCGTTATTGCAACCGGTTTTAAGTCTACTCCCGATGGTAGAAGTAGATATACCCAAATAAATCGCCCCATGTTTAATAGTGACGACGCTCAAGCCAAAATGGACAGAATGTACGGCTATTCACGCGAAGCCGTTGCAAGTGTAGAGCCTACTCAACCTGCTCCCACTCAATATGCTCCCGTAGAGCCCGCTCAACCCATGGGCAGAATGGAAGTAAACACAAAGATTCCTCCCTTCCTACAAAGAATTAAGGATAAGAGATAATTAAACCTATACCAATGAAGAGCAAGCGAATATGCTTGCTCTTTTTTGTGCGTATTTTTGGGGAATATGTTAGAAAATATACTAAATATTAATACAATTAGTGGCTTTCTAGCCTTATTAACACCGGCATATCTTACGGCTTACCTAGTCCTTAGCATACTAAGGTGTGAGTGTAGTACGTTAAGGCTACTTGCCTTTTCTTTTTTGTATGCCGTTTTTAGTATAATTCGTGAAAGGTTGAAAAATCCCACGACGTTATTAGACTTAATAGTGTTTACCATTCTAATTTTAATTTTAAGGCGCGACTATACCATAGTGGACTTTTTTAAAACCTCTTTTACTTTTTTAATCGTAGGAATTTTGAGTTTGGGAGTAAGGTTGCTCATAAAAGAAATATTGGATCCAAACAGTACACTAGAGAGTATATTTTTCTCCCTGAGCATAGTTTTCACGGCGTTTTTTGTAAAGATTATTAATAGGTTATCCACCCCGAAACGACTAACTAAAAGAGTTTATAAGGTGGAAGTTATGGACGGCGAAAAACGTTACCTAACAAAGGGGTATCTTGATAGTGGGAATATGCTTTACGATAGGGGCGAGCCCGTCGTGGTAATATCTAAGAGGATAGCAAGCAAATTATCTTTAACACCTGACAGGTCTGTATCTTTGGCTACGGCAAGTGGCATAGGGGTATTGAGGGGTGGCAAGTGTATGATTAAGATAATTTTAGACAAAAAAACGCATAAGGTATTGCCTATTGTATATGCCGTAAGCGATAAAATTATTGGTAGAGAGTATGAAGTAATTCTACACAAGGATATGGAGTTTATATGAAAAATCTCGTAAGCAAATTTCTTGCGTTAATTAGAAAAATTTTTGGTGTAAATAATACCATAGATTATATGGTATCTCTACCGAGTCCACTAGAGGGCGAGGAAGAATTGAAGTACGTAAAACTTGCAGAAAGTGGGGACTCAGAGGCAAGAAATATACTGGTTGAACGCAACCTTAGACTGGTTGTCTACATAGCAAAACGCTTTGATAACACGGGTGTAGATCTTGAAGAACTCGTATCGGTTGGAACCATAGGTTTAATAAAGGCAGTTAAGTCGTACAATAGCGAAAAAAAGATAAAACTTGCCACCTATGCATCGCGTTGCATAGAGAACGAAATTTTAATGTTTTTACGCAAAATGGTCAAAAAACGCAATGAAATCAGCCTTGATGAGCCTTTGAACGTAGACTATGAGGGTAACAAACTTCTGCTTGGAGACGTGCTTGGAACCGATGGTCAAGAGATATACAAAGAGATGGAAACGGAGGTGGAAAAGGGCATTCTTATGGAACTTTTTTTGAGACTTGACGAGCGCGACAGACGTATACTTGCCATGCGCTACGGCATAGGTGGAGTGGAAGAAAAAACGCAAAAGGAAATTGCAGATATGATGGGGATATCTCAGTCGTACATTAGTAGGCTGGAAAAAAGGATTCTAGAAAAACTTAAAGCAGAATTTTTAAAATTAGAGTAGAAAAATATTTATCTTTTTTGCATTACTTTATTTTTTTGGTACATACTCCTAAGGCAAGGAGATATCCGTGACGAAAAAAGTAATGGGAATTGAAGTTGATAAACTACCTAAATTATCATCTAGTGAAATTGAAAGCACTTTAAGGGAAATTAAGAACGGAAAGAATGAATTAAGAGAGTTATTTTTGCTTGCAAATGCTAGACTTGTTTTGGTAGCAGTACAAAAATTCCATTCGGCAAAGGAGAGCGCCGACGATCTATTTCAAGTAGGTATGTTAGGTCTAATGAAGGCAACGGACAACTTTGATACCTCGCTCAACCTAAAGTTTTCTACCTATGCCGTACCCATGATATACGGGGAAATTCGCCGTTACGTTAGAGAGGGTACTGCCTTTAAAGTCGGTAGACAGATTAGGGATATTGCCTACCAAGCCGTTAAGGCTAGGGAAAGGCTGGAAATGAGTGGCAAAGAGGCAAGTATAACCGACGTTGCAGAAGAACTAAATATGCCTTATTACGACGTTGTTAGTGCTTTAGACGCACTTGCCGAGCCTCAGTCTATATTTGAAGAGGTATATGGTGAAGAGGGCGATGGCGTGGAAATCGTAGACCTTGTAAAGGAGCGCGAAAGTGACTTTGATTACGAGAGTAGGGTTACCCTTTTAGAGGGCGTAAAAACACTTCCCGAAAGAGAAAGAGTTGTCATAGAAATGCGCTATTATCAAGGAGCAACACAGACCGAAATCGCAAGGAAATTGGATATTTCTCAAGCACAGGTTTCTAGGCTTGAAAAGGGTGCAATCACTAGACTTAGAGATGCCTTTAGTCATTAAAACGGCTCCAGAAAGTGCATCCCTCTCTTTAGGTGTACATATTTAAAAAGCATTTGTGTTTTAGTAACCTTTTAGAAGGTTATTTT
>JAZSKG010000078.1:0-1759 GCA_045534735.1 Candidatus Stercoripulliclostridium sp. | reverse complement strand
ACTACTTGAACGTCGGTAAAAGCCTTGTGTGCCTCGTAAAGCCCTTCCTCCAACTCTTTCGTTAGATAACTCGTAATGAATGCATAAGCGCCGTTTTCAAGTTCGTAACGGCCGTCTTCAACGTTTCCTTCAAGCGCGTTTAAAGTTAACTCATATCCCTTTAGAGATAATTCTTTAATAGGAAGATATTTTTCCATTTTACTCCTCGTCTTTAACCAAAAGGCTCACCTTACGTGAGCCTTACTTTTATAATAAATGTATGCCGTTTGCTTGGCAAATTTCCTTTGTCCCTTCATCCCAAAGCGAAACCTGAACTTCACCAACGTGCGCCTTTTGAAGCATAAGCATGCTTAGTCTGGATTGGCCTATACCGCCACCCATTGTGAGAGGTAATTCTCCATTTAAAAGTGCCTTATGGAAGAATAATTCTTTACGATGCTCGGCACCTGCTTCCTTTAGTTGTTTTAGGAGTGACGTTTCGTTTACACGTATGCCCATTGAACTAATTTCCATGGCGCAATTTAAGGTTTGATGCCAGAATAGTAAATCTCCGTTCAAATCCCAATCGTCATAGTCGGGCGCACGACCATCGTGCTTGTTACCGGACTTTAAGATTTTACCTATTTGCATAATAAATACCGTGCCGTATTCTTTGGTTATTAGGTTTTCCCTCTCTTTTGCAGTCAAATCGGGGTACGTATCCTCTAACTCTTGGCTGGTTATAAACTTAACCGTCCTCTTTAATTTTACAGAAAGTTGGGGATAGCGACATTTGAGTACGTCCATGGTTTCACATATGGCACCTACTATGCACTTTACAACCCTCTTTAGATAATCAATAGTACGGGTTTCTTCGGTAATTATCTTTTCCCAGTCCCATTGGTCAACGTAAACGGAGTGAAGGTTGTCTAGTGCTTCATCCCTTCTAATAGCATTCATATCGGTATATATGCCTTCGCCTGCAGAAAAACCATAGTCGCGAAGAGCAACCCTCTTCCATTTTGCAAGAGAGTGAACGATTGCGGCTTGACGGCCATTTTCTTTGATATCAAAGACTACTGCTCTCTCTACACCGTTCAAGTCGTCGTTCATACCGGTATTGGGATCAACGAACAATGGTGCAGATACACGCTTTAAATTGAGCGCAAGGCATAGTTTGTCTTCAAAAGTGCGCTTCAAAATACCTATGGCCGTTTGCGTATCATATATGCCAAGAACAGCCTTGTAACCCTCGGGGATGATAACTTTACTCATATTTCTTCTCTCGTTAAATTATAGTGAGCCAACAGTACGTGGGAACATTAAAGTATCACGAATGTTTTGTACGCCGGTAATGTACATTAGCATTCTATCAAAGCCAAGACCAAAACCGGAGTGAGGAACACTACCAAACTTACGGGTATCTAGATACTCTTCATATCCATCGGTGGGCATGCCACGTTTTGCCATAGCCTCTAGTAGTTTATCCATGTTCCATTCTCTTTCCGAACCACCTATGATTTCACCTAGTCCGGGAACGAGAAGGTCGGTTGCTGCAACGGTCTTACCATCTGCGTTTTGCTTCATATAGAACGACTTTATCTCTGCAGGGTAATCTACGATAAATACGGGCTTGCCAAAATATTCGTCTGCAAGATATTTCTCGTGTTCGGTTTGAAGTCCTGCACTCCATTCTACTGGATACTTAAACTCTTTGCCACTCTTCTTTAAGATTTCTAATGCATCGGTATAAGTGAGGCGAGCAAAATCGTTAGATACT
>JAZSKG010000045.1:0-3255 GCA_045534735.1 Candidatus Stercoripulliclostridium sp. | reverse complement strand
CTTCCGATAAACTCATTTCTGAAAAGAAAGTTAAGTTCCCTTTAACCGTAACGGAAAGTGTTAATTTGTATTTCAAACTCATTCGCACTCCATTTGTCGTTGACTTTAGACTCGATGAAAATCAAGAAAGAGAGAACGTTTCTATTGCCCCGGTAAGATATGATGATATTGAAGTTAAATTTGACGAAGATGGTACCCCTTATGCCACAATAACGCCTCCGACTTGGTCAATGGAAGGTTACGTTGTAGATAAATGGTACTATGATCCTGCTGCACCTTTATATGATGTATCAATTTCATATGTTCAAGGGGATCGTGTATTCTATGAAGGTAACTATTATCAAGCACTCCAAAGTTCAATTGGTATTGCACCCGTAACCGGTGAGGGCATTGACCAATATTGGATGAGAAATGGAGGAAGAAGGGAATATCGTGGAGATATTGATATATATGATTTCCATGAATATAACGTAGATCCTTTCTATGATAGGGCATTCTATGCATTTACCGTTGTAAAAGAATTTGACGTTACTTTTAAGACGTTAGTTATTTCAAAAGTTGGTGACAATTACGTCTATACTTATGAAAACGTAACCGATCCCATAAAAGTAGAATATGCAAATTTACTAGCGGGACGCGTACCTACCTCGTTAAATAAACCAACTTATCCGGATGGAATAGACAGTGAATTTGTTTTTGAAGGATGGTATACGGAAAATCAATTTGTTACTTTGCCCGTAGACATGGATAAAGTAAAAGTAACCAGTGATTTAGTATTCTATGCAAAGTGGACTGATAATAAAGTTGGTACCGCTGGCCTTGTATACATCCCGGATGATATTAATAATCCGACAGCATATTACGTTAGTGGATTTGAAACCAATTTGGCGGAGTATTCACACGTAATTATAAGAATACCTCAAATCTATAACAGTAGACCCGTTGTTGGTATACTTGATTATGCATTCTCCAAGTTTGATAAAGTTTTATATATTGACGAGATTATTCTTCCCTCAACACTTAATACAATTGGAGATAATGCATTCTCGGCCTGCTATTCGTTAACCGACATTGATTTACAAGGAAATTCAAATTTTGTTTTTGAAGATGGCTCGCTCTATTCAAGCGATAAAACAAAATTATATCTAGTCACTAAAGTAAATGATGATGGTGAATATACCATTCCAAGTAATACTAGAGAGATAGTAGGTGGTGCTTTTAGCAATCTTTCCAATTTGAAGAAGGTTGTAATTGAAGGCAATATGCTTGAATCAATCGGTGCTTATTCCTTTGATGGATGTAATTCTTTGGAGACCATAAATATACCTACTAGTGTAGCATCTATAGGTGAGTACGCATTTAGAGGTTGTTATTCCTTGGGTGAGGTTGCAATTACCACGGATTCATCACTAAGGAGGGTAGGTATAGGAGCCTTTAACGATTGTCTAACCGCACTTACTTACGTTGAAGATAAAGAATATTACAAATTGGGCAGCGTTCTAATTTCATACGTTGGCGATGCAACAGAATTAACTATTAGCGCATATGACGGTATTGTTTCAATAGGTGACGGCGCGTTTAACAGAGAATTTGTAAGTGGCAATTCAAGCAATTATCAGTTAACTAAATTGACCATTGAGAACAGTTGTGTAATTGGTAGAAACGTATTCTTAGGTTGCTCAAATCTCTATGAGATATATCTATTATCCGACACCAAAGTAGAAATTGAATCAACTTCATTTAATGGAATAAATGCATCTGCCGTATTGTACGTTTCTTCAGATTGCATAGAAGAATACTTGAGCGATTCCAACTACACCTCGTTTTTTGGATCTGAAAATATATTTATTAAGTAAAAATGTACACTAAGTTAAAAGCAAAGCGTAAAGATTCGGGCTTACCGGATCTTTACGAATATCCAATTCATAAAAGACTTGCAGACTATAAAAAATACTCGCAAGAGGTTTTAGTTGCTCTAAAAAATAATTTTGATTTGGAAATTAGTGTAGATTCATTGAGAAAATTACAATGTTCATTAGATAAAGAACCTACCCCATTTGAACTAAAGATGATTAATAGTTATTGGTCGGTTGGTAAAGGTCATTACAATAGAAAAATTTCAGAAATTCAAGTTTCATCAGAAAATCCACACGTCTTTAAAGCGCTTGAATTATATAACGAACTACGTGATTATAGTGGTCGCGAGGAGCATAGGTCGTTACGCAACGTTTCGGATATGGGATACGTATCTCAGCGTAAAAATGGGGTACTAAACGTTTTGAATGCTTTCGGAACGGCGCAAATGCAGTGTGATGGTTATGATAGAGGTATTAAAAGTTATTACTATTTGACCTTAAATACTATTTGGTCACAGAATGGAATAATTGCATCAAATAGAAGTATAATGAACACCATCGCAGACGGTGCAGTTCCTCTTGGTGCTATTTATAAAGAATTCAATGCTGGAAGTTATCATAATAGACTTGATTTTGCTAGGTATATAGACAATTTAGAAATTCCTTGTTATGAATGTCCGCCTAAAACAGATATTAGTTCCGATAGGCCTATTACTAAGGTTTCTATGCTAGGATATTCTGAAATCAAAGATATAAATTCTTCCTATTCAAGTAAAAACGACAGAATAATACTAATAAAATCACAATATTCAAAAGAACGTGATATTAAGAGATTTTTTAGCATTGCATCGGAAGGATTAAATGGATTTTCATCAAGAATAATTTCATGTAATGATGGAATAATCAATGCTTTAATTGATTCAACTGAAGGTTTTGAAATTAATATGAAAGATATTCCTTCAGTAGAAAACTCATTGGAAGACTTCTTGCTTGCGCCAAACAATGACTATATGATTGTTTTTGCTAAGGCAAAAAATATTGTTCATTTAAAGGAAATTTTAAAGAATAAGGGTTTTGAGACATATCCTATAGGTAAAATTACAAGTAATAAAAGGTACGTGTTGTTAAATGAAGAAACGGAACTCTCTTCATTAAATTGTGACATAGTTAAATATCACGTTCATGATTATAGCATCTTTAGGATTATAGATACATGTAATGAGAGTTTTATCCCTTTATATAAAACGTTTGATGAAAAAAATATAGGTGAATACTTTAAAAAGAATCTCGCACTTGGCTACTTTTATTCCAATAAAATCATGTCAGGCGTTAGTTCTGCTAAGACCATATCTTCACCACTAATTGGTGAAAAGCAATTGACCCCCATGCACGTTCTTCC